>NZ_VLJQ01000069.1:0-20831 GCF_007829375.1 Nocardioides sp. J9
CCTGTGGACTGGGGATTCTCCAGAATCTACGATCCACAGCCTGCCTTGAACGCCCGGTGGTTTCGAGGCTCCTCGCTAGCGCTCGTCGCACCTCAACCACCGGGAGTTGAGCCCCCAGCAAGACCAGCCCACGACCGCCTAGCCGCAAGCCGACCGCCGGACCCGACCACCCACCCAGCTTCTCGTCGCTGCCTCTCGGAGCTGTACCGGCTCGTGACCGCAGCCTGTCCGGGACCACGACGACCGCCTACCCAACCGCAAGCCGACCGCCGGACCCGGCCACCCGCCGTACTTCCGCGTCGCTGCCCTTTCGGCACTGTGCCGGCTGGGAAGCCGCAGCCTCGGGGGAGGTCCCCCGAGTCCGGCGCTCTCGCCGATGCGGAGGACTGTTCCACCTGCACCGGCTACGCAACCGAAGCCCGAGCAGCACCAACCCCCTAGCCTGTCCCGCATGGCACGCGAGCTCCGACGAGTAGCCGTCTTCTGCGCCTCCTCCACCGGCACGGACGAGGACCTGGTCCGGGCGGCGTACGACGTGGGGCGGGGTCTTGCGGAACGCGGGATCGGCCTGGTCTACGGCGCCGGCGGGCACGGGCTGATGGGGGCGGTGTCGGATGGCGCGCTCGAGGCGGGCGGCGAGGTGGTCGGCGTGATCCCGCGCAGCATGGTCGAGCGTGAGTGGGGGCGTGCGGACCTCACCGAGCTGCACGTGGTGGAGACGATGCACGAGCGGAAGGCGCTCATGGCGGAGAAGGCGGACGCCTTCCTGTGCCTGCCTGGCGGGCTCGGCACACTCGAGGAGATCGTCGAGGTGTGGAGCTGGCGGCAGATCGGCTTCAACGACGACCCGGTGTGCTTCTACGACACCAAGGGCTTCTGGCAGCCGCTGCTCGGAGCACTGCAGGGACTGGTGGACGCGGGCTTCGTGCGCCAGGACGTGCTCGACGACGTGGTGGTCGCCGACGACCTGGACGCGGCGCTGGCCGGGCTGGCGCAGCGGGTCGGTGCGACGTTCGTGGACAAGCTGCGGGGCGTCTGAGCGCGCAGCTCCTAGCCGGCGAGCGTCAGGACCAGCCAGACCACCGCCACCGCGGCGGCGGCGACCGCCAGCCCCACGGCGAGGGTGCCGGCCCGGCGGGTGCGCGGCTCGGTGCGGGCGAGCAGCCCAAGCCCCGACGCCACGAGGGCCACCACGACGCCGAGGACGGCGTAGAAACCGGTCAGCGCCAGGACGACGGCGACCACGCCCGCCCCCACCGCCAGCGGGCCGAGGGGCCGCACGTCGACGTCGGGCGGCTTCACCCCGGAGCGACCGCTCTCGTCCACGGCCTCAGCCCTTCTTGCGGTTGAGGAACGCGGTCATCGCCTCGCGGGCCTCGTCGGAGCCGAAGAGGCGGGCGCTGAGCTCGACCAGCTCCTCGCCCTTCGCGTCGATCCGCTCGAGCAGCTCGGCGCCGACGAGCTTCTTGGTCTCGCGCAGCCCCTGCGCGGCACCCGTGGCGATCTTGGCGACGACGTCGTCGACGGTGGCCTGCAGCTCCGCGGCGGGGACGGCGAAGGTGGCCAGGCCGTAGTCGCGGGCCTCGGTGCCGCTGAACACCTCGCCGCCCAGGGCGGTCCAGGCCAGGCCGCGCGGGGTGAGCCGCGGAAAGACGGTCAGCGAGATGACGGCCGGGGTGAGGCCGAGCTTCACCTCGGTGAGCGCGAAGGTGGCGTCCTCGGCGACGACCACGACGTCGGAGGCGGCGACGATCCCGATGCCGCCGGCGCGCGCCGCGCCCTCGACGACGGTGACGACCGGCTTGGTCAGCGCGACGATCTGGCGCTGGACGGCGACGATCGCGCGGGCTCCCTCGTGCATCGGCACGGTGGAGGCCTCGGACAGGTCGGCGCCGGAGCAGAACACCCGGCCGGACGAGCGCAGCAGCACGACCCGGACGCTGTCGTCCTCGTCAGCCCTCGTGAGCCGGTCGACCAGCTCGGTGACGAGCTGGCGCGAGAGCGCGTTGCGGTTGTGCGGCGAGTCGAGCGTGATCGTCGCGACGCCGTCGGCGACGTCGAGGTGGACGAGCTCGGCAGGTGCGTCAGTCATGGGCGCCATCCTGCCGGATCCGCGCCGCGCGACCACCCGCGAACGTGGGTCCCGGCACCGCGTGCCGGGTCAGCCCTCGTGGATCGGCTTGCGGGGCAGCTTCTTGACCCGGGTCCGCTTGCGGCGGGCGGGGATCATCGAACGCATCTCCTCGAGCTTGCCGAAGCAGAGCAGCCGGTCCTCGGCCTCGAGCACGTGGTGCGGGAAGGGGTTCGGGATGACCACGGTGCCGCGGTGGAGGGTGAGCACGGTGATGTCGCGGTCGCGCAGGCCGGAGTCGCCGATGGACTTGCCGACGAGGTCGGCGTCGCCGTGGACGACGAGCTCCGCGACGCCGTACCCGGTCGAGACCGAGAGCCGTTCGCGGACGTCGATCTGCGGGAAGGCGACCTGGTTGTCGATGTAGTCGATGATCGCGCCGGCGACGTCGAGCTTGGTGGCCTGCTCGATGCCCTCCAGGCCCGGTGAGGAGTTGACCTCCATGACCAGCGGGCCCTCGTCCGCCTCGAGCATGTCGACGCCGGCGACCTTGAGGCCCATGATCTGCGCGGCGCGTACGGCGGTGCGCTCGGCCTCGGGGTCGAGGGAGACCGCCTCGACGCTGCCGCCGCGGTGCACGTTGGACCGGAACTCGTCGCCCTGGGCGACCCGGCGCATCGCGGCGACGACCCGGTCGCCGACGACGAGGGCGCGGATGTCGCGGCCGCGGCTCTCGGCGACGAAGCGCTGGATGAGCACCTGCTGCTTCGTGCTCTGCAGCGTCTCGATGATCGCCTCGGCGACCTTGATGTCCGGGGCGAGGATGACACCGATGCCCTGCGTGCCCTCGAGCAGCTTGATCACGACCGGGGCGCCGCCGACGCGCTCGATCGCGGGGATCACGTCGGCGCGGTCGCGGACGAACGTCGTCGCCGGCATCCCGATGTTGTGGCGCGACAGGATCTGCGAGGCGCGCAGCTTGTCGCGGGAGTTCGAGATGCCGTTCGCCGTGTTGGGCGTGTAGACGTCCATCTGCTCGAACTGCCGGACGACGGCGGTGCCGAAGTAGGTGATCGAGTTGCCGATGCGCGGGAGCACGGCGTCGTAGTCGGAGAGCTGCTTGCCGCGGAACTGCAGGTCCGGCTCGTCGCCGGACAGGTCGATCGCGAAGCGCAGGGTGTTGAGCACCTTCACCTGGTGACCACGGTCGAGCGCCGCGGTGCGCAGCCGCTGGGTGCTGTAGGACCGAGGTGCGCGCGAGAGGATCGCAAGCTTCATTCCTGGGACTTCGCTCCGCGTGTAGGAGTGCCTGCTTGGATGTCAGGGTGGCCAGCACCCATTCAAGCAGCCCGCCGGTCGTTGCCGGCTGGCGCGAGTGGGTGCGCCTCCCCGGCCTGGGCGTGGGCCCGGTGAAGGCCAAGCTCGACACCGGCGCGCGCACCTCCGCGCTGCACGCCTTCGACCTCGCCCACTACGAGCAGGACGGCGAGACGTGGGTGCGCTTCTCGGTCCACCCGTGGCAGCGCTCGGCGGAGGACGCGGTGTACGTCGAGTGCCCGGTGCACGACCGCCGCACCGTCCGCAGCTCGACGGGCCACACCCAGGAGCGCTTCGTCGTGCTGACCGAGCTCGAGCTCCTCGGCCGCACCGTGACCACCGAGGTGACGCTCACCCGGCGCGACGAGATGGGCTTCCGGATGCTGGTCGGGCGCGAGGCGCTGCGGCAGGGCTTCCTCGTCGACTCCGGCCACTCCTACCTCGGCGGCCGCCCACCCCGCAAGGTGCGCCGCAAGAACCGCGGCGTCGCGACGGGGGTGCAGCGTGGCCCTGCGTGAGTCCTTCGCGATCGGCAACGTCCGGGTCCGCGCCGGGTCGACCAAGGAGGTCGAGCTCCCGATCACCCGGCTGGTGACCGGCGGCGACGTGAGCCTGCCCGTGCGGGTCGTGCACGGCCGCGCCGACGGCCCGACGGTCTGGGTGAATGCCGCGATCCACGGGGACGAGGTGCTCGGCGTCGAGGTGATCCGGCAGGCGATGGCGACGCTGTCGGCCCGCACCTTCCGCGGCACGCTGGTCGCCGTCCCGGTGGTCAACGTGCTCGGGTTCATGAGCGGCGACCGCTACCTGCCGGACCGCCGCGACCTCAACCGTTCGTTCCCGGGCTCGGCGCGCGGGTCCCTGGCGAGCCGGATCGCGCACCTGTTCATGACCGAGGTCGTCAGCAAGTGCGACGTCGGCATCGACCTGCACACCGCCGCCGACCGGCGGACCAACCTGCCGCAGATCCGCGCCGACCTCGACGACACGCGCACCCGGGAGCTCGCCGAGGCGTTCGGTGCGCCGGTGATGCTGCACGCCCGGCTGCGCGACGGCTCGCTGCGCCAGGCGGCGCGCGACCGCGGCGCGACCGTCCTGCTCTACGAGGCCGGTGAGGCGCTGCGCTTCGACGACGACGCGATCGCCGTCGGCGTGCGCGGGGTGCGCCGCGTGCTGGCCGCGCTCGACATGATCGACGCCGAGTCCGACGACGAGGACCTCCCTGCGGTGGTCGAGGCACGCTCGAGCACGTGGGTCCGGGCCCGCGGGACCGGGATCCTGCACCTCGACGTCCACCTCGGCGAGTGGGTCGATGAGGGGCAGCGGCTGGGCGGGCTGTCCGACACCTTCGGCCGGCGGGTGCGCCTGGTCCACGCGGACCGCGCGGGGATCGTGATCGGCCTGACCCGCGCCCCGATCGTCCACGCCGGTGACGCGCTGGTGCACATCGCCACCGAGGTCGCAGCGCCCGAGCCCGCCGAGCCGCGCGAGGCGCCGGAGACCGAGGACCACTGACCCGGTCCGGGCCGCAGGCCGGGACATCCGCCGACCCCGTCGGCTCCGAACTACCCCCATGAGGACACGACTGCCCTGGGCGGCGTACGGCGTGCTGGCGACCCTGGCCGGGGTAGGGCTCGCGCACCTCGCCGCCGCCCTGACCGACCCCGCGACGTCCCCGGTGCTGGCCGTCGGCTCCGCGGTCGTCGACCTGACGCCCGCCCCGGCCAAGGAGTGGGCGATCCGGCAGTTCGGCAGCGCCGACAAGGCGGTGCTCGTCGGGTCCGTGCTGGCCGGCGTGCTCGTGCTCGCCGCCGTCGCCGGGCTGGTCGCCCGGCGGCGCCCTCCGGCCGGCGCGGCGGCGCTGCTCGGGCTGGTGCTGGTCGCAGCCGCAGCGGTGGTCGGCCGCCCCGAGGCCGGCGTCGCCGACCTGCTGCCGGCGCTGGTCGCGGCCGTGGCCGGGCCGTGCGCGCTGCTCCTGCTGGCCCGCGCCCACCGCGGCGCCGCGGGCACCAGCGCGACGGGGACCGGACGACGGACCCTCCTGCTCACCGCCGCCGCCCTCGGCGCCACCGCAGCGGTCGGCGGCCTCGCCGGCCGGGTCGTCGCCTCGCTGCGCGCCCGTCCCGAGGAGGTCGCCCTGCCCGCTCCGGTCGACGCCGCGCCCGCACTCCCTCGGGGCCTGGACGACCAGGTCCCGGGCATCACGCCCTTCCGCACCGCCAACGCCGACTTCTACCGCGTCGACACCCGCCTCGACGTGCCCGTGGTCAGCACCGACGACTGGACGCTCACCGTCGACGGCGACGTCGCGCGGAAGGTCACGCTCACCTTCGACGACCTGCTCGCCATGCCCCTGGTCGAGCGCGACATCACGCTGACCTGCGTCTCCAACAGCGTCGGCGGCCCGTACGTCGGCGGCGCGCGCTGGTTGGGCGTCCGGCTCACCGACGTGCTCGACCTGGCCGGGATCGCCGGCACCTCCGCGGACCAGCTGCTGTCCACGGACGTCGACGGGATGACGATCAGCACCCCGCTCGCGCTCGCCACCGACGGCCGCGACGCGCTGCTCGCGGTCGGGATGAACGGCGAGCCGCTGCCGCGGGAGCACGGCTTCCCCGTGCGGATGGTGGTCCCCGGCCTCTACGGCTTCGTCAGCGCCACCAAGTGGCTCTCCCGGCTCACCCTGACGACCTACGCCGAGCGGGAGGCGTACTGGACCGCGCGCGGCTGGGCGACGGACGCGCCGATCAAGATCGCCGCCCGGATCGACACGCCCCGCGCCCTGGCGCAGCTCGCCGCGGGCGACGTCGTCGTCGGTGGCGTCGCCTGGGCCCAGGAGCGCGGCGGGATCGACAAGGTGCAGGTACGCATCGACGGCGGCCCGTGGCGCGACGCGCAGCTCGGGCCCGACGGCGGCGACGACTACTGGCGCCAGTGGTTCCTCCGCTGGCCGGCCACCCCGGGGTCCCACCGGATCGCGGTGCGCGCCGTCGCCGGCAACGGCGAGCCCCAGCCGGCCGTGCGGGCCGAGCCCTTCCCCGACGGCGCCAGCGGCCTGCACGAGCTCATCGTGACCGTCGCCTGAGCGGCACCAGCCACCGTCAACAAAAACTTTCCGATCCGTCCCATCCGCCGGGCCGGCGGCTCCGAAGACCACACGAGACCCCGTCCACGCCCCTACGGAAGGCACCCCCATGAAGCTCCAGAAGCTCCGCCGCACCACCGGTGTCGGCATCGCCGTCATCGCCCTCAGCGCTACCTTCGCCGCCTGCAGCAGCGAGGACGACGAGCCCACCGGCGGCTCCGACACCACCTCCTCCGAGACCTCCGAGGACACCGGCTCCGAGGACGCGATGGCCGCGGGAGGCACCGCCGAGGTCTTCGGCCCGGCCTGCTCCGCCGTCCCCACCGAGGGCGAGGGCTCGCTCGACGGCATGGTCGACGACCCGGTCGCCACCGCCGCGAGCAACAACCCGCTGCTCAGCACGCTGGTCACCGCGGTGACGAGCATCGACGGCCTGGCCGACACCCTCAACGGCGCCGAGGCGCTCACCGTCTTCGCGCCCTACGACGACGCGTTCGCCGAGATCCCCAAGAAGGACCTCAACGGCCTCGTCGAGGAGGGTCAGCAGAAGGGTGACAAGAGCGCCCTCTACAAGATCCTCGCCCACCACGTCGTCGGCGCCAACGCCACCGCCGACGCGGTCGTCGGGGACCACGAGACCCTCGCCGGCGACCAGCTGACCGTGGACGGCGACCCCGCCTCGGGCATGACCGTCACCGACGGCACCGTGACTGCGAACGTGCTCTGCGGCAACATCCCGACCGCGAACGCGACCGTCTACGTGATCGACAAGGTGCTCACCGGGGTCAAGTGACCTCGTCAGCACCTCGGCACCTCTGGAAGGATCAGCAGATGGATGCGGTCCCCGACGACCCGGCCGGCGTCCCCCTCGCGGGGGCGCCGGCTGGCGCCGGCCCCGACCTCGGCGCGCTGCTGAGGCGCTCGGCCCGCGGTGACGAGGCCGCGTTCGCCGAGCTCTACGACGCCACCGCCGCCCGCGTGCACGGCCTCGTGGTGCGCGTGGTCCGCGACCGGGCACAGTCCGACGAGGTCACCCAGGAGGTCTTCCTCGAGGTCTGGCGCCAGTCCAGCCGGTACGACGCCACCCGCGGGAGTGCCCTGGCGTGGCTGATGACCATCGCCCACCGCAAGGCGGTGGACCGGGTGCGCAGCGCCGAGGCCGCCGCCCGGCGCGACGTGGTCTACGAGGAGACCAACCGTTCCGTCCCCCACGACGAGACGGCCGAGGCCGCGACCGCCTCCCTGGAGGCGGCCCGGGTCCGCGCCGCGCTCGCCAGCCTGACCGACGTCCAGCGCGAGGCCATCGAGCTGGCGTACTTCGGCGGCTACACCCACACCGAGGTGGCCGCGCTGCTCGACCTGCCGGTCGGGACGGCGAAGACAAGGATCCGCGACGGCCTGATCCGCCTGCGCGACTCGATCGGAGTAGGAACATGACCGATCACGACCTGCACGCCCTCTCCGGCGCCTACGCGCTCGACGCGCTCGACGCCGACGAGCGGGCCCGCTTCGAGGCCCACCTCGCCGACTGCGCCGGGTGCCGCGAGGAGGTGGCCAGCCTCCAGGAGGCGGCCGCCCTGCTCGGCACCGACGAGGTCGAGCCCCCCTCCTCCGTCCGCGACGCCGTGCTCTCCGGGATCGGAGCGGTCCGCCCGCTGCCGCCGATCACCGAGGACCGCCCCGAGGACCGCACCGACCGCCGCCCCGGCGACCACGCGGCCGCGGAGGACGACGAGCTCGCCGGTCGTCGTACCCGTCGCTCGCTGCTGCGCCGCCTGGGCCGCACCCCGCTGCTCGTCGCCGCGGCCGCGGTCCTGCTGCTCGCCGTCGGCACCGCGCTGGTCCGGCCCTGGGCCGACGACCCGCCGCCGCTCTCCCCCGAGCAGCGGGTGCTGGCCGCCGAGGACGCGACCCGCGTCCAGCAGGAGTTCCCCGACGGCTCCCGGGCGACCGTCGTGCTCTCGCGCAGCGAGGGCCGCGCCGTGATCGTCACCGAGGACATGGCCCCGGCCCCCGAGGGCAAGGTCTACGAGATCTGGCTGCAGACGCCGCAGGGGTCGATGATCCCCGCCGGCCTCATGCCCGACGACCCCGACACGACGCTGCTGCTCGACGGCGACGCCTCCGAGGCGACCGCCGTCGGCATCACGGTCGAGCCGGACGGCGGGTCGCCGGAGCCGACGTCCGAGCCCATCGCCGTGCTCGCGCTGGACACGTGATGCGCAGCCACACGACACCGCGGCGGGTCGCCGTGGTGGGTTCCGGCGTCGCCGGCCTCACCGCCGCGTACGTCGCCTCGCACCCCGCGAACGGCGCCCACGTCACGCTGCTCGAGGCCGACGACCGGCTCGGCGGGCACGCCGACACCCACGACGTCGTCGACCCGACCGGCCGCGAGCTGCGCATCGACAGCGGATTCATCGTGCACAACCGCCGCACCTACCCCACCCTGCTGCGGCTCTTCGACGAGCTCGGCGTCGCGACCCTGGAGTCGGAGATGTCGATGTCGATCAGCGACGAGCAGACCGGGCTGGAGTGGGCCGGCGCCCTCGGGCGGCGCGGCCTCTTCCCCGCCGGCACCGGGAACCACCGCAACCCCGGCTACCTGCGGATGCTGCGCGACGTCCCCCGCTTCCACCGCCGCGCCCGACGCCTGCTCGATGCCGCCCCGGACCCCGCCGCCGACCCGACGACGCTCGCCGAGTTCCTCGACGCCGGCCGCTTCTCGCCGTACTTCCGCCGTCACTTCATGGAGCCGCTGGTGGCCGCGGTGTGGTCGTGCGACCCCGACACCGCGCTGGACTACCCGGCGGCCTACCTCTTCGCGTTCCTCTCCCACCACGGGATGCTGCAGGTCTTCGGCTCGCCCACCTGGCGCACGGTCGCCGGCGGCTCGCGCACCTACGTCGACGCGGTCGCCGCGGCGCTGCGCGAGCGCGGTGCGGACGTCCGCACCGGTAGCCCGGTCCGCGCCGTGCGGGAGACCGCCGACGTGGTCGAGGTCGTCACCGACCGCGGCACCGAGGTGTACGACGCCGTCGTGGTCGCCGCGCACCCCGACCAGGCCCTGAGGCTGCTCGCCGACCCGACCCCGGCGCAGCGCGAGGTGCTCGGCGCCATGCCCTACAGCCCCAACACCGCGCTGCTGCACACCGACACCCGGCTGATGCCCGGCGCCCCCGAGGCGCACGCGTCGTGGAACTTCCGCCGTCCCGCCGCGGACCGGGCCGGCGTGCTGGTCACCTACGACATGACCCGGCTGCAGCGGCTGCCCACCGACACCCGCTACCTGGTGACCCTCGGCGGGGAGGACCTCGTCGACCCGGACACGGTGATCGTGCGCCGTGACTACGCGCACCCGCTCTACACCCCCTCCTCGGTCGCCGCCCAGCGCCGGCTGCCGGAGCTCGACAGCGACCGCCTCGTCTTCGCCGGCGCCTACCACGGCTGGGGCTTCCACGAGGACGGCGCACGCTCCGGCCTCGCCGCCGCCGAGCGCCTCGGCCTGGCCTGGGGCGAGCACTCCCCCTCGTCCCCCGCCGCGACGTCGTACCGCGCCACCCTGGTCCACCAGCGCCGCGAGCCGGTGGAGAGCTCCTTCGAGCACCGCACCAGCACCTGGGTCGTCGACCTCGACCAGGTCGGTCCCGACGGCCGGGTGCCCGGCGGTCGCGGCCGGTTCCTGGGCCGCGACCACTTCGACGGGGACACGGACTCCGTGCGCGAGGGCCTGGACCGGTTCCTGGCCGCGCACGGCATCGACCTGCGGGGCGGCCGCGCGCTGATGGCCGCGCTCCCCCGTGCGTACGGCCACTGCTTCAACCCCATCTCGGTCCACTGGTGCTGGGCCGACCGGGAGGGAGGCGGCCGCCCCGCAGCCACCGTCGTCGAGGTGCACAACACCTACGGCGACCGCCACGCCTACCTGCTCGACACCGACGAGCGGGGCCGGGCCGTGGTGGACAAGGAGATGTACGTGTCGCCCTTCCACGGCGTCGACGGCCACTACGAGGTCGTCGTCCCCCCGCCGGACCCGGCTGCCGGTGCAGCCCCGACCTGACCACCACCCCCGTCCCCTCGCCGCGGCCCCGCGCCGCCGCGAGCTCGAGGAAGGCCTCCGCCCATGACCGTGACCGACCACCTCCCCACCTCGCCCTGGGTCGGCCTGCAGCCGGTGTCGACCGGAGGCGTGGCCGCCCGCGTCGCCGAGCGGCTCTTCCGCTCCGCGCTGGGCCGCCGCAAGGTCACCGTGCGGCTCGAGCACCCCGACGGCACGACCGAGGTCCTCGGCCTCGGCGGACCCGGCATCGTGGTGCACCGGCCGGCGGAGCTCTTCGCCCGCGTCGGGCGCGACAAGCTGATCGGCTTCGGCGAGGCCTACCTGACCGGCGCCTGGTCCGAGGACGGCACGCCCGGCGACGGCGTGCTCGGCGAGTTCCTGACGGTGCTCGCCGCCGACATGGCGCACCTCGTGCCGCCCTCGCTGCAGAAGCTCCGTGCCGTCGTCGCACCGCGCCGCCCGCGCAGCCAGCGGGGCAGCCGCGAGAACACGCAGTCCAACGTGGCCCACCACTACGACCTCTCGAACGACCTCTTCGCGGCCTTCCTCGACCCGACGCTGTCGTACTCGTCGGCCCTCTTCGAGGACCTCGAGACCGCCCTCGCCGAGGACTTCGTGGCAGCGCAGCACCGCAAGATCGACCGGCTGCTCGACCAGGCCGGCGTCACCGCGGGCACCCGCCTGCTGGAGATCGGCACCGGCTGGGGCGAGCTCGCGATCCGCGCCGCCGCCCGCGGCGCCGACGTCCGCTCGATCACCCTGTCCGTTGAGCAGCAGCGGCTGGCCCGGGAGCGGATCGCCGCCGCCGGGCACGCCGACCGGGTCTCGGTCGACCTGTGCGACTACCGCGCCCTGCTGGACGAGCCCGCCGGGGCGTACGACGCGGTGGTGTCCGTCGAGATGATCGAGGCCGTCGGGCGGGAGTTCTGGCCGGCGTACTTCCGCACGCTGGACCACGTGCTCGCGCCGGGCGGTGCGGTCGCGATCCAGGGCATCACGATGTCCCACGAGCGGATGCTGGCGACCCGGTCGACGCACACCTTCATCACCAAGTACATCTTCCCGGGCGGTGCCCTGCCGTCGGTCGAGGCGATCCGCCAGGTCATCGGTCGGCACACCTCGCTGCACGTCAGCGACGAGCTGGCGATGGGTGCGCACTACGCCCCGACGCTGCGCCGGTGGGACCTCGCCTTCCTCGCCTCCCGTGGGCGCGTCGCCGAGCTCGGCTTCGACGAGACCTTCGTGCGGATGTGGCACTTCTACCTGGAGTACTGCCGGGCCGGGTTCGCGTCGGGCTACATCGACAACCACCAGCTGACGTTCACCCGGGAGGCGTGATGTCCGACCTGCCCGACGTCGTGCACCTCCAGCCCCGGCAGCCGTCCGGCGGTCCGACGGCCCCGGGCGGCGACGCGGATGTCGCGCCCCGCCTCGAGCGGGCGCTGCGCCCGTTCGTCGGGGGTGACTTGCCGGTCCGGCTGGTCGCCTGGGACGGCTCCACCGCCGGACCCGACGTCGCCCCCGTCGTGGAGCTGCGCTCCCCGGACGCGCTGCGCCGGCTGCTGTGGCACCCCGGCGAGCTCGGCGCGGCGCAGGCCTACGTCACCGGTGAGCTGGAGGTGCGCGGCGACCTCGACACCGCGCTGACGCACGCCTTTGCGGTGGCCCGGGAGCGGGGACTGTCCGGCCGACGCCCGAGCGTGCGCGCGCTGGCGGGCGCGGTGCGCACCGCGGTCGGGCTCGACCTGCTCGGCCGCGCCCCGGAACCGCCGGCGACCCAGGCCCGGGTCCGCGGCCGCCTTCACAGCAGGACCCGCGACCGCAGCGCGATCAGCCACCACTACGACACGACCGCGGAGTTCTACTCGCTGATCCTCGACGAGGAGACGATGGCCTACTCCTGCGGCTACCACTCCTCGCCCGACCAGCCGCTCGCCGACGCCCAGCGCGCCAAGCTCGACCTGGTCTGCCAGAAGCTCGGCCTCGAGCCGGGCATGCGCCTGCTCGACGTCGGCTGTGGGTGGGGGTCGCTGTCCCTGCACGCGGCGGAGCACTACGGCGTCCACGTCACCGGCGTGACCATCTCGACCGAGCAGCAGCAGTTCGCCCGCGCCGCCGCGCTGCGCCGCGGGGTGGCCGACCGCGTCGAGATCCGGTTGTGCGACTACCGCGACGCCGTACCGGCAGCAGGTGACGAGCGGTACGACGCCGTCGCCTCCCTCGAGATGGGCGAGCACGTCGGCCAGTCGAACTACCCGACCTACGCCCGGGTGCTGCACGACGCGGTCCGCCCCGGCGGCCGGGTCCTCGTGCAGCAGATGTCGCGCGGCGGCCGCTGGCCCGGCGGCGGACCGTTCATCGAGTCCTTCATCGCCCCCGACATGCACATGCGCCCGGTCGGGGAGACGGTCGCGCTGCTCGAGGCGTCCGGGCTCGAGGCACGCGACGTGCACGCCCTGCGCGAGCACTACGTGCTCACCGTCGCCGGCTGGCTCGAGCGGTTCGAGGCGAACGTCGACCTCCTGGCGGCGCTGGTCGGTGAGGAGCTGGTCCGCGTGTGGCAGCTCTACCTCGTCGGCGGCTCGATGGCCTTCCGCGACGGCAGGATGGGGGTCGACCAGGTCCTGCTCGTGCGTCCCGGTGCGGCGCACGGCCTGCCGTGGAGGAGGCCCTCGTGAACGTGCTCATCTCGATCCTCGCCGCCCTTGCCGCGGCAGCGCTGGTCATGACGGGGACCGCGCTCGTCGCCCGCCGGCAGGGCCGGGTGGCGATCGTCGACGTGGCGTGGGGGCTGGGCTTCGTGCTGGCCGCCGTCGCGTCCGGCGCCGCGGCCCTGCTGCTCGACGCCGGTGACGCCGTGCGCACCGGCATCGTCGTGGCGATGGTCGCCGTCTGGGGCCTGCGCCTGGCGGCCCACATCGGCCGGCGCAGCGCGGGCCACCGCGACGAGGACCCCCGCTACGTCAAGCTCCTCGGCGGCACGCTCGCCGAGGTCGGCATGGCCCGCGCCGTGCGCAAGGTCTTCGCCATCCAGGGCGCTGCCCTCGCGTTCGTCGCCCTGCCCGTCGCGGTCGGCGTCGTCCAGGGCGTCGCGTGGTGGCCGGTGGTCGTGCTGGGCGTCGTCGTCTGGGCCGTCGGCCTGGTCTTCGAGGCGGTCGGTGACGCGCAGCTGTCGGCCTACCGCGCCCAGCCCCGCGAGAGCCGGCCCCCGGTGCTCGACACCGGCCTGTGGGCGTGGACCCGGCACCCGAACTACTTCGGCGACTCGTGCGTGTGGTGGGGCACCTGGCTCGCGGGCGGCCTCGCGTCGGGCTGGGTCGTCGGCCTCGCGACCGTCGCGGCGCCGGCGGTGATGACGTACTTCCTGGTCCACGCCACGGGCGCCCGCCTGCTCGAGCAGACGATGATGAAGCGTCCCGGCTACCCGGAGTACGCCGCCCGCACGCCGCTCTTCCTCCCGCGGCCCCCGCGTCGGCAGGACCGGGGTCGCCGGGGTCACCGGGTCCCGTAGACCCCGATCCCGAGCCGGACCTCCCCGACGTCGCGGGTGTAGCGCCGCCCGTCGGCGTCGGTCAGCCGGACCGTGAGCTCGACGTTGCGCCCGGGCGCGACGTAGCGGTCGCGCTCGGTGCCGTCGGGCCGGGTCCGCGAGACCAGGATGCCGGGCCGGTCGCCACCGCCCTCGGGGTTGAAGGAGTAGGCACCGAAGGTGTCCTCCGGCTCGGGACCGGACGTGCAGGACACCTGGAAGACGTGCCACCCGTCGAGCTCCACCGTCACCCACGGCATCCGGCGGTCCCCCGGGACCGGCTCGGTGGTCGTGCAGTGGACGGTGAAGGTCGCGTCGGCCGGCAGCACCAGCCCGCGGGTGATCGCGCGCTCCCCCGGCTCGCCCACCACCGACGAGACCAGCGGCTCACCCTCGACCACGGCCGGGAAGGTGACGTCGGCGCCCCGGGTGGGGTCGACGCTGCCGTCGGTGACCGTCGGCGCCGGGTCGTCGGCCGGGCCGGGACCGGCGTCCCGCCCGGGCAGGGCGACGGCCAGGGCACCGCCGCCGACCACGGCCACGGCGGCCAGGGCGGCGACGGCGTGCCGGCGGCGTCGTACCGTGCGGACGCGGTGGGCGACCTCGGTGGGTCGGGCGGCGAGTCCGTCGTCGCCGTCGGGTGCGTGCGTGGCGAGCGCCTGCCGCAGGTCGTCGAGGGTGTTCATGCGCGGTCCTCCTCAGGGGCGAGCGCGGGGTCGATGCGGAGCTTGGCGAGGGCGCGGCTGCACTGGCTCTTGACGTTGCCGACGCTGCAGTCGAGGACCCGGGCGGTCTCCGCCTCGGTGAGGTCCTCGAAGTAGCGCAGCACCACCACCGCGCGCTGCCTGCGCGGGAGCCGGCCGAGCGCGGTCCAGAGGTCGTGGCGGGCGTCGCTGCGCTCGGCTCCCGTGGAGGACGCGGAGCCGGTCGGCTCCGGCAGCTCGTCCGTGGCGTGCTCGCCGTTCCACCTGCGCCGCCACCAGGAGGCGTAGGTGTTGACCAGGATCCTGCGGACGTACGGCTCCGGGTCGCCGTCGATGCGGCGCCAGGCGAACCACGCCTTGGTGAGCGCGGTCTGCAGGAGGTCCTCGGCGAGCGCGTGGTCCCGGGTGAGCAGGTACGCCGTGCGCAGCAACGCGCTCGACCGGGCCGCGACGAAGGCGTCGAAGTCGGCCCGTGCCTGCATCGCTCCTCCTGGCGTGCTCCGTCTTCCCTGCGCGGTTCCCGGCGCCGTTCCCTGGGCCGATCCCTGTGCCGGGGGCGGGGACTGGATGGTGTTCACGTGGTGTTCCACCGCCCGGGACCCCGGAATGGTTGCACGCGGCCCTAGGCTTCCTTGCCGTGACCGACCACGTGGGCGAGGAGTACCTCCGGCTGGCCTCGGCCGACAACTTCCGCGACGTCGCCGGCCCCGGCTACGCGACGGCCGGCGGCGGCCGCCTGCGCACGGGCGTCTTCTACCGCTCCAACGACCTGCGGCTCACCGACGAGGACCACGGCCTGCTCAGCTCGATCGGGCTGCGGACCGTGATCGACCTGCGGGCGCCGGCGGAGATCGAGCAGCACCCCGACCCGGAGGTGCCCGGCGCGGAGGCGATGCACTTCGACGCGATCGGCATCCCGATGGAGCAGGTCGCCGGCCTCGCCTCGCGCGAGGACGCTGCCGAGCTGATGGAGGAGGTCTACCGCGGTTTCGTGACCAGCCCGAAGTCGACGACCGCCTTCGGCGGCGTGCTGCGCCAGCTCGCCTCCGGCGGGCCGCAGCTCTTCCACTGCTCCGGCGGCAAGGACCGCACCGGGTGGGTGGCCGCGATGCTGCTGCACCTCGCCGGCGTCGACGACGCCACCATCGAGGCCGACTACCTGCTGACCAACGCGCTCACCGCCGCCAGCCGCGCACGCACGGAGGCCGAGATCGAGCGCCACCTCGGCCCCGACGGCGTCGCGGTCTACGAGCCCGTGCTCGTCGTCGACACGTCCTACCTGCGGGCCGCCCTGTCCGCGCTGCGCCACGAGTACGGCGACCGGGCGACGTACCTGCGCGAGGGCCTCGGCCTGGACGAGGACGTGCTCGGCACGCTGCGCCGGCACCTGCGGCACTGAGCGGACCGGCTGCCCTCAGGCGTCGGACTTGGGCGGGATGGTGAACGGCTGGGTCGGCTCGTCGACCGCCTCCGGCCGCGGCGGCATCCCCGGGAGGTGCTGCTTGATGACCTTCTCGGTGCGCGGGTCGAGCACGATGTCGTGGGTGTCGCCGTCGCGGCCCTCGAAGCGCACCGCGACGGTCTGGAAGCCCTTGTGCCGCTGCATCTGCGCGTACATCGCGTAGGCGCGCCGGTCGGCCTCGGTGAGGTCGACGGAGTCGGTGAACGGCGTGAGCAGCGCCCGCGGCCACAGCCGCCGCGCGAGCACCACGTTGACCTCGATGCCGAGCACGCCCATGATCGCGCCGATGTAGAGCAGGCCCATCAGGCCGAGGACGACGCCGAACGTCTCGGTCATGTTGTTGCGGTCGGCGCTCGCGATCACCTTGGTGACGTAGATCGTCCCGATCCACTGCAGGAACTGCCACAGCACGGCGATCGTGTAGCCGCCCGGCGCCGCGCGGATCACGTTGGCCCGGATCGCCCGCGCCGCGGCCATCCGCAGCAGCACCGTCATCGTCGCGCCGAGGATCAGCACGGTCAGCAGGCGCACGATCCAGTGGAACCACCCGTGCTCCGAGAGCTCGCCGATCACCTCGGTCTCGGTGAGCACCGCCGAGCCGACCGAGATCGTGAAGATGACCGACCCCGCGACCAGCAGGATGAACAGGCTGTTGATCCGGGTCATCACCGGGTGCGGCCGACTGTTGCGCGGCACCGCCCAGGCCGCGGCCTGCACGTTCTGCAGCGCGAGCCCGAGCCCCAGGGCGCCGTACAGCGCGGTGAGGGCACCGACGACCACACCACCGGTCGAGCCCTGGATGCCCTCCGGCCGGCCGAGCGCGTCACCGATGATCGGGAACTGGCCGAGCGCCGAGTCGAGCACCTGCTCCTGCAGCCGCGGGTTGCCCTCGAGGACGAAGCCGAGGATCGAGGTGCCGAGCAGCAGCAGGGGGAAGATCGACAGGAACGCGTAGAACGTCAGGATCGCGGCGAGGTAGTTCCCCTGGTCGTCGAAGAACTTGTAGATGACCGCGAGCGGGAAGCCGAAGACCGAGTGGCGGCGCTGGCCACGGTCCATGTCTCCGACGAGTCCCACACGACGCAACCTATGACATCGACCGCAACGACCTGTGGACGAGTGCCCGGAAACCGGTCCGGCGGGTGGGGTGGCCGGCCCACGACAGTTTCGCCGGTCGACCGGCGAAACTGTCGGACCTGACCGACAAAACTCACGCCTGACCGATGAAACTTCGTCGGTCAAGCATGAGTTTCGCCGGTCGACCGGCGAATTTGTCCCGGGCTACCGCCCCGCCGGCCGGCGCAGTGACGCCGGCCGACGGAGCGGAGGGAGCGAGGCACGAGCGACACGCTCGCGCCATCAGCTCAGTACGACTTGGGGAGACCCAGCGAGTGCATCGCGACGAAGTTCAGGATCATCTCCCGGCTCACCGGGGCGATCCGGCCCAGGCGGGCGGCGACGAGCAGGTTGCCCAGGCCGTACTCCGCGGTCAGGCCGTTGCCGCCGTGGGTGTGCACGGCGACGTCGGTCGCGTTGCAGGCGATCTCGCCGGCGGCGTACTTGGCCATGTTGGCGTACTCGCCGGCGGTGAAGTCGTCGCCGGCGTCGTAGAGCGCGGCGGCCTTCTGCCAGAGCAGGCGGGCCTGCTCGAGCTCGATCTTCACCTTCGCCAGCGGGTGCGCGATGCCCTGGTGGGAGCCGATCGGCTGGTCCTTCCAGACCGAGCGCTCCTTGGCGTAGCCGACGGCCTTGTCGAGGGCGTAGCGGGCCAGGCCGCACGACATGGCCGCGCCCATGATGCGCTCGGGGTTGAGGCCCGCGAACAGCTGCCNCCGCCGTCCTCGTCGCCGACGAGCGCGTCGGCGGGGAGCCGGACGTCGTCGAGGAAGAGCGTGAACTGCTTCTCCGGGGCGCTCCACGACATCGGGATGGGCTGCTTGGTGAAGCCCTCCGCGTCGGTCGGCACGACGAAGAGCGCCGGCTTGAGCTTGCCGGTCCTGGCGTCGGCGGTGCGCGCCACGATGAGCACGGACTGGGCCTCGTCGACACCGGAGATGAAGGTCTTCTGGCCCTTGAGCACCCAGGTGTCGCCGTCGCGCTCGGCGGTGGTGGTGATCTTGTGCGAGTTCGAGCCGGCGTCGGCCTCGGTGATGCCGAAGGCCATCAGGTGGGTGCCGTCGGCGATGCCCGGCAGCCAGCGCTTCTTCTGCTCGTCGGTGCCGCAGCGGCTGATGATCGAGCCGCAGATGGCCGGCGAGACGACCATCATGAGCAGCGGGGTGCCGGCCGCGGCCGTCTCCTCGAGCACGGCGGCAAGGTCGGCCATGCCGCCGCCACCGCCGCCGAACTCCTCGGGGATGTTGACGCCGAGGAAGCCGGCCGAGCCCATCTCGAGCCACATCTCGGTCATCTTGCCGCCCTCGCGGGCCTGCTTCTCGACGAATTCACGGCCGTACCTGGCAGCCAGCTTGGTCACCGCCTCGCGCAGCGCGACGCGCTCCTCCGGCTCGGTGAACATCGTCTCGGTCATGCTTCCTCTTCTCCTTCGTCCCCGGACTCGACCGGTTCCACGACGGCGAGCACGGTGCCCGCCTCGACCTGCTGTCCGGCGCTCGCCGACAGCTCGGTGACGGTGCCCGCATAGGGCGCCGCGATGGTGTGCTGCATCTTCATGGCCTCCATCACGAGGATGGGCTGGCCTTCCTGCACGACGTCGCCGACGGCCGCGCGGACGTCGACCACGCTGCCGGGCATCGGCGCGAGCAGGGAGCCGGCGGCGACCTGCGTCGACGGGTCGACGAAGCGCGGCACGATCCTCAGGGTGACGCCGCCGCGCGGGCCGTCGACGAGGACGGCCTCGTCGATGACGCGTACGTCGTAGCGGCGGGTCACGCCGTCGACCTCGACGACGACACCGGTGGGGCTCGCCTCGAGCACCGTGACGTCGTCGCGGTCGGCGTGGCGGAAGCCCCCGCGGCCACCGAGCCAGCGCACCTCGACCTCCTCGGACCCCACCCCGAGCACGGTCGAGCGCGGGCCGGCATGGACGTTGCGGAAGCCTGCCGGGATGCGCGACTGCACGCGGGCGTGAACGCGGCGGTGCTCGGCCAGGGCGACGGCACCGACGAACGGCAGCAGGTCGTCGGCAGCCGGCGCCAGCGTCTCCGGGTGCTCGGCGTAGAAGGACGTCGCGACGCCGGTGGCGTCGAGGAACGCCGGGTGCCGCAGCGAGGCGACCAGCTGGTCCCGGTTCGTGGTGAGCCCGTGGATCCGCGCCCGCTCCAGGGTGCGGGCCAGCGCACGGGCGGCCTGCTCGCGGGTCGGCGCCCAGGCGATCACCTTGGACAGCATCGCGTCGTAGAAGGTGCCGACCTCGTCGCCGGACTCGAAGCCGGTGTCGAGGCGGACCCCGTGCCGGTCGAGCGCGAACGCATCGTCGTGCTCGATGGCCAGCTCCAGCAGGCGACCGGTCTGCGGGGCGTAGTCGGCGGCCGGGTCCTCGGCGTAGAGGCGCACCTCGATCGCGTGCCCGTCCGGCTGGGGGTCGACCTCGGGGAGGTCGCGCCCCTCGGCGACCGCGACCTGCAGCTCGACCAGGTCGACGCCGTACACCTGCTCGGTGACGGGGTGCTCGACCTGGAGCCGGGTGTTCATCTCGAGGAAGAAGAACCGCTGGGTGTCGGCGTCGTAGAGGAACTCCACCGTGCCGGCGCCGCGGTAGCTGATCGCCGCGGCGGCCTTGCGCGCGGCCTCGTGCAGCGCAGCGGCGACCTCCTCGGTCAGCCCCGGTGCGGGCGCCTCCTCGACGACCTTCTGGTGGCGACGCTGCAGCGAGCAGTCGCGCTCGCCGAGCACCAGCACGCCGCCGCGGCCGTCGCCGACGACCTGCACCTCGACGTGGCGGCCGCGCTCGACGTAGGGCTCGACGAAGACGGTGCCGTCACCGAAGGCGGACTCCGCCTCGGCCGCGGCCTTCTCCACCTCGCCGGCGAGGTCGGCCAGCGACCGGACGACGCGCATGCCGCGCCCGCCGCCGCCGGCGGACGCCTTGACGAGCAGCGGGAGGTCGGCCTCGGTGGCGGTGTCCACGGTGAGGTTGCCGAGCACCGGGACGCCGGCGGCCTCCATCAGCTTCTTGGACTCGATCTTCGAGCCCATCCGGTCGATGGAGTCCGGCTCCGGGCCGATCCACGTCAGCCCGGCCTCGACGACCTGGCGGGCGAAGGCGGCGTTCTCCGACAGGAAGCCGTAGCCGGGGTGGATCGCGTCCGCGCCCGAGCGGCGGGCGGCCTCGATGACGAGGTCGCCGCGCAGGTAGGTCTCGGCCGGCGTGCTCCCCGGCAGGCGTACGGCGGCGTCGGCCTCCCGCACGAACGGCAGCCCGGCGTCGGCGTCGGAGTGCACCGCCACCGTCTCGATGCCGAGCCGGCGGGCGGTGCGGAAGACGCGGCGCGCGATCTCGCCGCGGTTCGCGACGAGGATGCGGTTGATCATGCGATGACCTCCGGTCCGGTGGCGTCGTTTCGGGGAGATCGYCCGGTGGTTGAGGTGYGACGAGCGCTAGCGAGGAGCCTCGAAACCTCCGGACCCTCGTGGCGGGCGG
>NZ_VLJQ01000069.1:20942-53308 GCF_007829375.1 Nocardioides sp. J9
TCCTGCGATCGCGGCAGCACGTCGATCCGGCTCACAGGCGGAACACCCCGAAGTTCATGGCGCCCTCGATCGGCTGGTTGTCGATGACGGACAGGCAGATGCCGAGCACGGAGCGGGTGTCGCGCGGGTCGATGACCCCGTCGTCGTAGACCATCCCGGACAGGACGTAGGGCAGCGACTGCTCCTCGATCTGGCCCTCGACCATCTCCTTGATGCCCTTGAAGCCCTCGGCGTCGAAGACCTCGCCCTTCTTCTCCGCGGACTCGCGGGCGACGATCTCGAGCACGCCGGCGAGCTGGGCGGGGCCCATCACCGAGGACTTCGCCGACGGCCAGGTGAAGAGGAAGCGCGGGTCGTAGGCGCGGCCGTTCATGCCGTAGTTGCCGGCGCCGTAGGACGCACCCATGATCACCGTCAGGTGCGGCACGGAGGAGTTGGAGACCGCGTTGATCATCATCGCGCCGTGCTTGATGATCCCGCCCTGCTCGTACTCCGCCCCGACCATGTAGCCGGTGGTGTTGTGCAGGAAGAGCAGCGGCGTGTCCTTCTGGTTCGCCAGCTGGATGAACTGCGCCGCCTTCTGCGCCTCCTCGCTCATCAGCACACCGCGCGCGTTCGCGAGGATGCCGATCGGGTGGCCGTGCAGCTTCGCCCAGCCCACGCACAATGCGGAGCCGTAGAGCGGCTTGAACTCGTCGAAGGGCACCTCGTTGTCCGGCCCGGTGCCGTCGACGATGCGCAGGATCGCCTCGCGCGGGTCGAAGGGCTCCTTCAGGTCGACCGGGATGAGGTCGAGCAGGTCCTCGGGGTCGAGGTCGGGCTCGGCGTACGTCGGCGCGGGGACCTCGCCCTTCTTGCGCCAGTTGAGCCGGGCGACGGTGCGCCGGGCCAGGCGGATCGCGTCGCGCTCGTCGACGGCCAGGAAGTCCGAGGAACCGGAGACCCGCGAGTGCATCTCGGCGCCGCCGAGCGTCTCGTCGTCGGACTCCTCGCCGGTGGCCATCTTGACCAGCGGCGGGCCGGCGAGGAAGACCTTCGCCTGCTCCTTGACCATGATCACGTAGTCGCTCATGCCGGGGATGTAGGCGCCGCCGGCGGTGGAGTTGCCGAAGACGACCGAGATCGTCGGCAGCTTCTGCGCGCTGGCCCGGGTGAGGTCGCGGAAGGCGCGCCCGCCGGGGATGAAGATCTCCTTCTGCGTCGGCAGGTCGGCGCCGCCGGACTCGGTGAGGTTGATCGTCGGCAGGCCGTTCTTCTCCGCGATCTCGCCAGCGCGGAAGGACTTCTTCAGCGACCACGGGTTGAGTGCGCCGCCCTTCACCGTCGGGTCGTTGGCGATGATCATGCACTCGACGCCCTCGACGACGCCGATGCCGGTGACCAGCGAGGCGCCGACGGCGAAGTCGCTGCCCCAGCCGGCGAGCGGCATCAGCTCCAGGAAGGCGGAGCCCTCGTCGACGAGCAGCTCGATCCGCTCGCGGGCGGTGAGCTTGCCGCGCTCGCGGTGCCGGGCGACGTACTTCCCGCCGGCCTCGACGGCCCTGGCCTGCTCCTCGTGGAGGGCCGCGATCTTCTGCTCCATCGCGGCCCGGCGGGCCTGCTCGGGCGTTTGCTCGGGCGCCTGCTCCGACGCCGCGGTCTCGGCGGTCATGCCGCGCTCCCCTCCTCGAGCACCGACTTCATCCTCTCCAGGGTCGTGCGCATGCCGCGCTCGTTCGTCCGCCCGCGCAGCCGGCCCAGCACCAGCCAGTAGCCGCGGATCCACCAGGACGGGGTGAGCCGGAAGTACTCGGTCACGCGGGTGCCGCCGTTCTCGGTGGCCATCCGGTAGCCCCAGGTGTTGACCGGCTTGTCGTCGAGGCCGACGCCGAACTCGAAGACCTCGTTCTCGACGCACCGCGTCACCGTGCACGGCGTCCAGTACGTCGGCCCGACGCCGTTGCGCTTCACGTGGCCCTTGAAGCGGGCACCCGCCTCCGGTCCGGTGGCCCCGTGCGTCCAGCGGGCCTCGAAGGTCTCGGGCGAGAACTCGCCGATCCGGGTGACGTCGCTGACCAGCGCCCAGACCTCCTCGACCGGCGCCTTGACGTGGACCGTGACCTCGCCGCCGAGCGGCTTCAGCAGGCCCATCAGCTGTAGCCCAGCAGCCGGGCGGCGAGGTCGGTGAGGACCTCCGTGGCACCGCCGCCGATCGGGAGCAGCCGGACGTCGCGGTAGTGGCGCTCGACCTCGGACTCGCGCATGTAGCCCATCCCGCCGTGCAGCTGGACGGCCTGGTCGGCCACCCACACGGCTGTGTCGACGGCGGTCTGCTTGGCCAGGCACGCCTCGGCGACGACGTCCTCGCCGGCGACGTAGCGCCGCGCGACCTCGAGGGTGTAGCTGCGGGCGACGGCCACCTGGCGGTGCATCTCGGCCAGCTTGGCGCGCACGACCTGGTTCTTCGTCAGCGGCTTGCCGAAGGTCTCGCGGTCCCGGCAGTACTGCGCCGAGAGGTGCAGGCAGCGCATCGCGTGGCCGTAGCCCATGAGCGCCAGCCAGATCCGCTCGGTGACGAACTGCTCGGCGATGTAGTAGAAGCCGTGGTTCTCCTGGCCGACGAGGTTGCCGACCGGGACCCGCACGTCCTCGAAGGTGAGCTCACCGGTGTCGGAGGCGAGCCAGCCCATCTTGTCGAGCTTGCGGGACACGGTGAAGCCCGGTGTCCCCTTGGGCACGACGATCAGCGAGATGCCGTGGGCGCCCTCCTCGCCGGTGCGGCAGGCGGTGGTGACGAAGTCGCCGCGCACGGAGGAGGTGATGAACATCTTCGCGCCGTTGATGACCCAGTGGTCACCGTCGCGCACCGCACGCGTGGTGATGCCGGCGACGTCGGAACCGGTGCCGGGCTCGGTGATGCCGAGCGAGCCGATCATGTCGCCGGACAGCACGGGCCGCACGTAGGTGTCGACGAGCTCCGGCGACCCGTTGCGGATGATGTGCGGGATCGCGATGCCGTGGGTGAACGCACTGGCCATGGCGCCGCCCGACCAGCCGGCCTCCATGAAGCCCTCCTGCATCGCGCAGATGTCGAGCAGGTCGCCGCCGTCGCCGCCGACCTCCTCGGGCACGCCCACGGCGAGCAGGCCGGCGTGGGCGAGCTTCTTCTGCAGCTCCCGCGGCAGCTCTCCGTCGCGTTCCCACTGGTCGATGTGCGGGGTCACCTCGCGCTTGGTGAACTCGATGGCGCTGCGCTTGAGCGCGAGCTGCTCCTCGGTCCAGCCGTGGTCGAACGTGCTCACTGGATCAGGTCCTCCTGGATGTGGACGATGCGACTGCGGACCCACTCGCCCAGGCCCTTGGCCTGCGGGTCGAAGCGGGTGGACGCGGCGACGCCGTCGCCGAGCAGCCCGCGGATCACCACGTTGACCGCGCCGAGGTTCGGCAGCACGTAGACGTCGACGTCGAGGTCCTTCGCCTCGGGCACGAGCTCGCGCACCTTGCGGTCCTTGACCACCTTCGCGAGCCACTGCACGCGGGCCTCGTACTTCGGGGAGCCGTCGTTCTTCACCCACAGGCCGAGGTTCGCGTCGCCGCCCTTGTCGCCGGAGCGGGCGTGCACGAAGGTGCCGAGCGGCATCCGGCGGGTGATCGTGTCCAGCGGTGCGGGGTACGGCGAGGGCCGCTTCCCCAGCTCCGGGTCCAGCTCGGCCGGGTCGACGAACTCGGTCGGGTCGGCGATCACCTCGCGGGTGCCGTCGTGGTGGACCACGGTGTGCTGCACGACGCTGCGGTCGACGTACTCCGGGCGGTAGATGCCGAAGGGTGACGGCTTCTGCGGCGGCGTGGTCATCGTGAAGCCCGGGTAGGACGCCAGGGCGAGCTCGACGGCCGGGCCGGTGAACGCCTTGCCGAGCGGGCCGGCCTCCGGGTCCTTGCCGATGCAGCGCAGGATCACCGAGGCACCTTCCTCGGTGTCGGCGTCGCCGCTGCGCGCGGGCGTCTGGGTCCAGGTGACCTCGGCGGCCGTCAGCTGCGGGTCGAGCTGGCTGCGCAGCCACTCGGCCTTCGCGTCGATGTCGAGGCCGGTGAGCACGAACTCCACCTGGTTGCGGTAGCCGCCGAGCACGTTGACCGCGACCTTGAGCTGCTCCGGGGGCGGGGCGCCGGCGACGCCGCTGATCTCCACCCGGTCCGGGCCGGCCTGGCGCAGCCGGATCGAGTCGAGGCGGGTGGTGACGTCGGGGTTGAGGTAGCGCGTGGTCTGCACCTCGTAGAGCAGCTGCGCAGTGACCGTGTCGACGGTGACGGCGCCGCCGGTGCCCTCGTGCTTGGTGATGATGCTGCTGCCGTCGGCCGCGACCTCGGCGATCGGGAACCCGAGCGGCTGCGACATCGGCGCGCCGTCGCGGAACAGGTCGGTGAAGCCGGAGAAGTTGCCGCCGGTGGCCTGCGTGCCGCACTCGATGACGTGGCCGGCGACGACGGCGCCCGCGAGGGCGTCGTGGTCGGTGGGCGTCCAGCCGTGGTGGGCGATCGCGGGACCGACCACGACGCTGGCGTCGGTGACCCGTCCGGTGACGACCACGTCGGCACCCCGGGTGAGGGCGGAGGCGATGCCGAAGGCGCCGAGGTAGGCGTTGGCGGTGAGCGCCCCCTCGAACAGGTTCGCGCCACGCAGGTCGTCGCCCTCGACGTGGGCGACCTTCACCTCGACCCCCAGCCGGGTGGCGAGCTCGCGGACCTTGCTGGCGAGGCCGGCCGGGTTGAGGCCGCCGGCGTTGCTGACGATCTTCACGCCCTTGTCGACCGCGGTGCCGAGGGTGGTCTCGAGCTGCTTGAGGAAGGTGCGCGCGTAGCCGAGGTCGGCGTCCCGCAGCGTGTCCATGCCCAGGATCAGCATGGTCAGCTCGGCGAGGTAGTCGCCGGTGATGATGTCGACGTCGCCGCCCTCGAGCTGCTCCTGCAGCGCCGAGAGGCGGTCGCCGTAGAAGCCGCTGCAGTTGGCGATCCGGATCGCGCCCGTCGTCATGACCGCTGCTCCCTCCCGCCGCCGGCGGGTCCGGCGAACGCCTGCGCGATGGTCAGCCAGGTCTCGGCGTCGTCGCCGACCGCGACCAGGTCGGTGTCGTTGCGGTGGATGCGCTGGGTCACCAGCTGGCAGAAGTCGTACGCCGACCCGGTCACCCGCTGCGCCGCGTCCTCCGGTCCCCAGGTCCAGGTCGCGCCACCCGGCGCGACGAGCTCGACGCGGAACTCCTCGCCCGGCGGCTGCAGGCCGTTGTTGGCGTAGGCGAAGTTCCGCGTGCGCACGCCGATGTGCGCGACGTGCCGGATCCGGTCGCTGACCTCCGGCCGCTGGCCGAGGGCGTCGTGCACGTCGAGGGAGTGGGCCCAGGTCTCCATGTAGCGCGCGGTGGCCATCGACGTCGCCGACATCGGCGGGCCGAACCACGGCATCTTCGTGCCCTCGGGCAACGCACGCAGGGCGGCGACCAGGCCGGCGCGGGCGGTGTCCCAGCGGCCGAGCAGCTCGGCCGGAGGGAGTGCGGCGAGCTCGTGGGCGGCGGTGTCGACGAAGCCCTCCGGGTCCGCGATCGCACCCAGGACGACCTCGTCCCAGGCCTCCTTGCCCTCCGGTGTGTGGGCGTTCGCCGCCAGCGTGGCCGCCTCGTCCGTCCAGGCCAGGTGGGCGACCTGGGTGGCCACCGTCCAGCCCGCTGCCGGGGTGTCCCGGTCCCACGCGTCGGCCGCCACCACGGCGGCGCGCAGCTGGTCGCTCTCGGTGGTGAGGTCCGCCAGCACCTCGTCGAGGACGCTCATCGTGTCTCCTTCTCCGCGGGTCGGGGTGCGAGCCTGCGGGCCCCGAGGCCGAGGGCGGCGTCGAGGGTGCGCGCCCACTCGCTGAGGATCCGGCGCCGACGACGGGCATCGTCACCGAGCGTGTTGGCCAGGCCCAGGCCGCGCACCAGGTCGAGGGTGGCCTGGATCAGCTCCCGGACGCCGGGCTGCGACTCGTCGGCGCCGAGCAGCTCCACGGTCAGCCGGTGCGTCTCCCGCCCCACCTTCTGCTCCAGCGGCGCGACCGCCTCCTGGAGCGCGGGGTCGGTGCGCGCCGCGACCCACAGCTCGAGCGCGGCGGTGAACACCGGCGAGGCGAAGTGGTCGCCCAGCATCTGCACCACGGCCTCGGTGCGGTCGCTGCCCTCCGGCAGCCGCTGCACGGCCGCCTCCAGGTCCGACCCGCGGATCTCCGTCAGGTGCGCGACCGCGGCGACGACCAGGTCGTTCTTCGTCGGGAAGTGGTGCAGCTGCGCGCCGCGGCTGACGCCCGCGCGCTCGGAGACCAGCGTGGTCGTCGTACCGCCGAAGCCGCGCTCGACGAGCAGCTCGACCGTCGCCTCCATCAGCCGGTGGCGCATGGCGCGGGTGCGCTCCTCCTGCGGCACGCGGGTGGCGGTGGACATGGCGCCAAGCATGGGGGCGAAAGTAACAAACAGTCAAGCCTGACTTTAATTGCGTCAGACTGCGCCAGCGCGTCTCCGCTCCGGCCACGGCAGCAAGGGGTGCGTACGATCGGTGGCGTGGACAGGGACGAGCACCGGCACACAGCGCGGGTGGCCGCGGTCGTCGGCGCCCTGATCGTCTCTCTCGTCACGACGCTCTCGACGTCGCTGCTGGCCACCGACGCCCCGCTGACCGCCGGGGTGCTCGTGCTCGCGGCGGCGGCGGTCGCCGCCCTGGTGGGGACGACGGCCGGTGGCCTGCTCGGCACGCCACCCGCGGCGTGGCCGGGTGCCCGCCAGCCGGTGCCGGCACTGGCGTCGCGGGTCGCGGACCCGGTCCGGCACCCGGTCCGGCCGCGCGCTCCCGGGACGGTCGCGGCCCGCTGACCTGAGCGACCCCGAGGTCGCCGGCGGGCCTGCCGACCCCACCCGTCGACCGACCCGTCCTGGAGCCGTCATGTCCCTGCTCGACCCGTTGTCCCACGCCCTCGCGGGCGTCGTCGCGACCACCCACTCCGTCGTCACCAGCCTCGGTGGCGACCCCGACGCCGCCGGCACCTGGCTGCTCGCGATCGCCGGCGTCGTCGTCCTCGTCCGCCTCGCGCTGCTGCCCCTCGTGGTCCGCGGCGTGCGCCAGGCCCACGCCACCGCCCGTGCCCGGCCGCACCTGAAACAGCTCACCGAGCAGTACCGCGAGCGCCTCGAGCGCAGGGACCCCGACGCCGTACGCGCCTTCGTGGAGGAGCGCCGGCGGGTCGGGGCCGAGCACGGGGTGTCCCGCCTCGGCTGCCTGCCGACGTTGGCGCTGGTGCCGATCTGGATGGCGCTCTACCACCTGCTCGCCCGGGTTGCCGACGGCACCGCGGTGGGCGCCCTCACGCCTGCGCTGGTCGCGTCCTTCGGCTCGGCGAGCCTGCTCGGCGTCCCCCTCGCCGCGCACGGGTACGACGGCAGCGGGCTGCACGTCGCCGTGGTCGCCGGACTCGCCGGCGCGGCCGCGGTGATCAGCTTCGTCACCCAGCGCTTCCTCGTCGCCCCCACCACCCCCACCGACGGGATGCCGGAGGCGATGCTGACCGCGCAGCGGGTCACCCCGGTGCTGTCGGCCGGGGGCCTGCTGCTCGCCGGCGGTGTCGTCCCCGTGGCCCTGCTCGCCTACTGGGTCCTCAGCGGCCTGTGGACCTGCGGCCAGGCGGCCGTGGTGTGGCGGTGGTTCCCCACGCCCGGCTCCGCTGCGGCAGCGCGCCGCGCCGCGGTGGGGGGTTTCACCACCTAGGTGGTGAAACTACGGGACTGGACACACGAAACTTGCAGATCCGACCCTGATTTCGTGTGCCAGGCCGGGGTTAGCGTGGCCCATGGCCATCCAACGACGTACCTTCCTGCAGTCCGTCGGCGCGGGCGTCGCCCTCGGCGGGCCGTTCGCCGGCTTCGTGAACCGGGCACCGGGGGCCGCCGCGGCACCGGCGTTCCGCGACCTCCGCCCGGTGCCCGACCTGCGCGACGGCGTGGTCCGGCTGCACCTGCCGGCGGACTTCCAGTACCGCTCCTTCCACGACACCACCACGCCGGTCGTGCTCGACGACGGCACGGTGCTGCCCGGCCGCCACGACGGCATGGGCACCTTCCCCGGCCCCGGCGGGCGCACCCGCCTGGTGCGCAACCACGAGATCAACAACCCCGCGCCGGCGTTCAGCTCCGCGGCGCCGGTCTACGACCCGATGGCCGGCGGCGGCACGACCAACGTCGAGGTCGACGGGACCGGCGTCGTCGCCGCGTCGTGGGCGAGCCTGGTCGGCACGCAGATGAACTGCTCCGGCGGGCAGATGCCGTGGGGCTCGTGGATCACCTGCGAGGAGACCGTCAACGGCCCCGACGTCGGCCCGGACTTCACGGGGGCGTCGAACGTGCCGCTCACGAAGCCGCACGGGTTCGTGTTCGAGGTGCCGGCCGACGGGACCGCCAGCGGGGAGCCGATCCGCTCGGCCGGGCGCTTCGCCCACGAGGCGGTGGCGTGGGACCCGGTCGGCGGCGCGCTCTACCTGACCGAGGACAACTTCGTGTTCCCGTCCGGCTTCTACCGCTACCTCCCGCCGTCGGACCCGATGGAGGTCGGCCGGCTGGAGGACGGCGGCCGGCTGCAGATGCTGCGGGTCGTGGGGCAGGCGCGGGCGGACCTCGGCGCCAGGCAGCGGCAGCGGGCGACGTACCGGGTCGACTGGGTCGACATCGAAGACCCCGCGCCGTCCTTCCCCTACACGCCGGGCGAGGTCGCCCCGACGAGCAACGACACGGCGATCCAGCACGTCTCCCGGCAGGGTCTCGAGCAGGGCGCTGCGCGCTTCTCCCGCCTCGAGGGCTGCGCGTACGACGACGGTGTCGTCTACTTCTGCTCGACCCAGGGCGGCGGGGTTCCCGAGGGCGGGCCGAACCCGGTCGACGACGGCTGGGGCACCGGCTTCGGCCAGATCTGGGCGTACCGGATCGCCGACCAGGTGCTGCAGCTGCTCTACCAGTCGCCCGGCCGCGACGTGCTCGACTTCCCCGACAACGTCACCACCAGCGCCCGCGGGACGCTCGTCGTCTGCGAGGACCACGACCAGGACAACTACCTGCGCGGCCTGACCCGCGGCGGCCAGATCTTCGACATTGCGCTGAACCGGATGGAGGGCCGCACCGGCGACGAGTTCGCCGGCACGACCTTCTCACCCGACCACCAGACGCTCTTCGTGAACATCCAGGCCAGCCGCGGCATGACCTTCGCGATCTGGGGGCCGTGGCACCGGATCCGCGTCTGAGGGCCGCGGCCCGACCCGTCAGTCGATGCGTGCGGTCAGCGGCAGCCGGCCGCGGGCGCACGCACCGACGGCGAGGGCGGTGAGCAGCGGCAGCCCGACGACCACCAGCCCGACCAGGGTCCACGGCACCTCGAGCAGGGTGGTGCCGGTCACCGGGTCCTTGGTGATCGGCTGGCTGATCGCCACGCCGGGGATGAAGCCGACCGGCGCCCCGAGCAGGGCACCGACGCCTCCGACCACCAGCGCGTACGACGCGGCGACGCCCCGCCTCGTGCGCGGGCGGGCCCCGACCGCCGCCATGGTGGCCAGGTCCGGCTTCGCGTCGGAGAGGGCGAGGAAGGTCGCGGTCAGCGTCCCGCCGAGCATCAGGATGCCGCCGAGGGCGGCGAGGACGGCCTGGATGATCCGCACCTCGTCGGGCGTGCGGTAGCCGCGCTCGACGTAGAAGTACGGATCACCGGGCAGCGCCGCCAGGGCCTCGGCGACGTCCTTCTCGGTCTCGTCGCTGATCGGCGCTGCCAGCAGCGTGCCGACCACGGCCGTGGGCAGCCCGAGGTCCTCGACCACCGGCGGGGAGAACACCGCGAGCACGGTCGCCGTGCCGGAGACCTCCAGGAGCACCGTCGGCGCCTCGGCGGTGGCGGCCAGCTCCGGCTCGGGGAGGTCGTCGGACCAGCGCCGCACGTCGACGGCGACCGGGTCCCCGTCGAGCTGCGGCAGCGTGTAGCTTCCCTCGCTGGCGTGCGGGTCCTGCAGCAGCACCAGGCCGCCCTCGGCCAGCACCGCGTCGGCCCGCTCCCGTGCGGCGGGAGCGATGTCGACGAAGTCGGGCACGGTCTCCCCGACGGCGTACGGCGAGCCGAGGCCGCTCCAGTAGGAGAGCCACAGCGCCTCCTCGCCCTGCCGGAACTCCAGCTCCATCTCCTCGGTGTCGGTCGACAGCCTGAGGCCGGTGATGGCCTCGACCTGGTCATCGAGGCCGGCCTTGCGCAGGACGGCGTCGACGGCAGCGGGGTCGGTGTCCGGGTTCGACAGCGACACGGAGCCGTGCCCGTCGCGCAGAAGTGGTGTGTACTCGGCCTCGTTCGCGGCCTCCTGGCTGCTGACGGCGATGCCGAGGGCGACCACGCCCGCGACGGTCGCGCCGACGGCGGCGACGGCGGGCACGGTGCGTGTGCGGTGCCGGGCCGCGTCGCGGGCGGCGAAGCGCAGCGCGAGGGGCAGCCGCGCGGCCAGCCGGGCCACGACCGCGACGACGACCGGGACGACGAGGATCATGCCGACGACCGCGACCAGCGCGGACCCGGCGATGAGGACGGCACCGACCTCCTGGCCGGCGACCGCCCCGGTGGCTGCGCCGGCGACCCCGGCGCCGAGGAGGACCACGCCCAGGATCGGCGACCTCGTCGACGGCCGGCCCTCGCCGCGGCGGCCGGCCACGACGTCCTGCCGCGAGGCGGCGAACGCCGGCNGCCCCCCGCCCCCCCCCCGCGGCGCGCCCCGCCGAGGACGGCCACGACGTCCTGCCGCGAGGCGGCGAACGCCGGCACGACGGCGGCCAGCAGCGCGGACAGGAAGCCGAACACGGCCACCACGCCCAGCAGCGGCCAGGGCACCTCGAACGGACCGAACACGGTGCTGTTGAAGCGCTGGGCGACCGGCACGGCCAGGGCCCCGGCGCCGATTCCGAGCACGACGCCGACCACGCCGCCGACCAGGCCCACGACGACGCCGGACGCGAGGACGGTGCGGCGCGCCTGGCGCGGCGTTCCTCCTGCGGCGGCCACCAGGGCCAGCGCGTGCGCCTGCGCCTTGGCGCGGACAGCGAAGGCGGGGCCGGCGAGCAGCACGACCTCGAGCAGCACCATCACCACGACCAGCGCGAGCACGGTGATCGTCAGCTCGTCGGGGCCGGAGTCGAGGAGCAGCGAGGACACCGGGCTGCCGCCGGAGGTCAGCACGGAGTCGGGCGGCGGGTCCGTCAGGACGTGCCGGGACGCGACCGCGACCCCGATCCGGTTGAGCGCCACGACGTCGTCCCAGGTGACGGGGCCGCCGCCCAGCAGCCACTCGTGCTCGTGCGTCGCGGATCCGCCGAACGTGCCCGGCTGCCCGGCGGCGAACGGGTAGCCCCGGGAGACCGCGCTCTCCGCGATGCCGACGACCTCGAGCTCGACCTCCTGCTCGCCGTCCGCCGTCTTGTGGAGGACGGTGAGGGTCTCGCCCAAGCCGGGTCCGCGGTCGGCCGCGGCCCGGTTGACGACGACCTCGCCGGGCCCGGGCGGGAAGGTGCCCTCGACCGGGCGGACCAGGCCGGCGGCCAGCGGGCTGTCGAGGTCGGTGGTGAGCACCTCCATGTCCGCCACCCCGGCATCGGTGCGGAACGTGCGCGACTCGCGCAGGAGGGGTACGGCGGGACGGTCGGCGCCGGCCACGGCCAGCACCTCGTCGAGGGTGGCCGGCTTCCGGGTCCCCTCGCCCACCCAGCCCTGGGCGACGTCGGGGTCGAAGTGCTGCTCGACCATCGGGCCCTCGTGCGCCACCAGCCACGCGTCGGCCGCGCCCATCCGTCGCTCGATGCTCTCCACGCCGGAGACGTCCTGGGTGCGCCACACCACCGCGGCCGCGGTCACGGCGACCACGGGCAGGCAGATCAGCAGCAGCATCAGTGCGGTCTGCCCCTTGCGGCGCCACGCCTCGCGTCGCGCCAGGCGCAGCGCGACCTGCCACCCGCCCCTCGTCGTACCCATCAGCGGGCCGCGGGCTCGGTGAGCAGGTCGACCGACGCCGTGCCGGTCTCGTCGACCACGACACCGTCGCGCAGGAAGACCACGCGGTCCGCCCACGCGGCGTGGCGCGCCTCGTGGGTGACCAGGACCCCGGCGGCGCCCGCGTCGCAGCGGGCACGCAGCAGCCGGAGGATCTCCTCGCCGGTCTCGGTGTCGAGGGCACCGGTCGGCTCGTCGGCGAGGATCAGCTTGCTGTCGAGGGCGCTCGTCGGCTCGTGGCGAGGATCAGCCGCCGCTCGCCGACGACCGCGCGGGCGATCGCGACGCGCTGCTGCTGGCCGCCGGACATGTCGTCGGGGAACCGGTCGGCGAGCTCGCCGATGCCGACCTCCTCCAGGGCGGCGCGCGCTTCCTGACGAGCGGTGCGGGCCGGGACGCCGTCGAGCTCGCGCGGCAGGGCGACGTTCTCCGCCGCGGTGAGCGCCGGGATGAGGTTGAAGCCCTGGAAGACGTAGCCGATCGACGTCCGGCGCATCCGGGCGCGGGCGTCGAGGCCGAGGCCGGTGAGGTCGGTGCCCTCGACGACGACCGCGCCGGAGGTCGGCTGGTCCAGGCCGCCGGCGATGGTCAGCAGGGTCGACTTGCCGGAACCGGAGGGGCCCATGACGGCCACCAGCTCGCCGGCGTACGCCGCGAACGAGATGCCGCGCAGCGCCTCCACCTGGGTGGCGCCGGTGCCGTGCACCCGACGGACGTCGGTGAGACGGAGGACGGGGTCGGTCATCGCTGGGGCTCCTTGACGGTGCGGTCGGTGCGCGTGCGGGCGGCGGTGCGCGGGTCGGGGCGGCCGCGGCGCAGCCGGTCGTGCGCGTCGGCCAGCCAGCGGCGCTCGGCCCGCGCGAGGCGGCGGGCCTGGTCGAGCGGGGTCACCGGGCGCGGCCCTCGGTGGACGGTGCCGGGGCCGCCGAGGCGTCGTCGGTCGGGCGCGGGCCGCGTCGGTCCAGCTCGACCGCGGCCCGGCGCAGCCGCGCCTCGCAGTGGTCGAGCCAGCGGATCTCCGCCTCGGCGGCGAAGACGAGCGAGTCGAGCACCAGGCTCCACGCGAGGTCGCTCGGCTCGGCCGCGGTCGCGCCGGCGGCCTGCCGCTTGAGCCGGGTGTAGTCCTGCAGCGCCTTCATCGTCGCGCCGCGCTGCTGCTGGATGACGGTGCCGACGTCGACCCCCGGCACGGTCACGGCCAGGGCCAGCTTGATCGCCAGCTCGTCGCGCGGGGGCTGGGTGCGGGCGACCGGGGTGGTGAACCAGGTCGCGACCTCGGTCCGGCCGGCGTCGGTGATCCGGTAGATCACGTGCCCCTCGGCGTCCTCCCCCTGCGCCGCCGCGAGGCCGTCGCGCTCGAGCCGGGTCAGCGTCGTGTAGACCTGCCCGACGTTCAGCGGCCAGGTCGTGCCGGTGCGCTGCTCGAACTCGGCGCGCAGCTGGTAGCCGTACATCGGCTGCTGCTCCAGCAGCGCGAGCAGTGCGTGCTTGACGGACATCGGGCCTCCCGGGCTGGTCAGGACCCGGGTGCATACCGGGTATGGACATGTATACCGGGTATGGCCGACCCTGTCGAGCGCTGCCACACTTCCCCGCATGACGAGCAGCGCGAAGACCGTCCTGATCACCGGTGCGTCCAGCGGCCTCGGCGCCGAGATGGCCCGCCAGCTCACCGCCCGCGGGTACGACGTCGGGCTGGCCGCGCGGCGTACCGAGCGGCTCGAGGAGCTCCGCGACGAGCTGCTGACCGCGCACCCGGMCCGGCGGGTCGCGCTGCGGGCGCTCGACGTCACCGACCACGCGGCGGTCTTCCGGGTCTTCGGCGAGCTGCGCGAGGAGCTGGGGCGGCTGGACCGCGTGGTGGTCAACGCCGGGCTCGGCAAGGGCGCCCGCCTGGGCACCGGGCGGTTCGACGCGAACCTCGAGACCGCGATGACGAACTTCGTCGGGGCGCTGGCGCAGACCGAGGCCGCGATGGAGGTGTTCCGCGCCCAGGAGTCCGGCCACCTGGTGATGGTGTCGTCGATGTCGGCCCTGCGCGGGATGCCCGGCTCGATGACGACCTACGCGGCCACCAAGGCCGGGGTCGCGCACCTCGCCGAGGGCGTGCGCACCGACCTGCACGGCACGAGGCTGCAGGGCAAGATCAAGGTCACCGTGCTCTACCCGGGCTACATCCGCTCGGAGATGAACGACAAGGTCGAGCAGTCCACGCCGCTGATGGCCTCGACCGAGAAGGGCGTGCGGGCGATGGTCGCCGCCATCGAGAAGGAGGTCGGCGACGCCTGCGTGCCGCCGCTGCCGTGGGCCGCGCTGGCGCCGGTGATGAAGCACGCCCCGCTGGGCGTGCTCAAGAAGCTCGTCTGACGAGCCGCCGGGCTCCTTGGGCCGTGCTGGGCGAGACGGGCCGGCCAGGGATCCGAATCGTCCCCACGGGAGCCCCGGCCGGCGCGTCCGGTCCTCCGAGTGCCGTCCTGCACAGCCGCCTGGCGACCCGCTCGCTGATGGGGGGTACCAGCGACCGTCCCACTGTCGCCGGCGTCCACACGCGGACGTTCGGGCACTCGGCCCGCCCCGAGACTAGTGAGGGTTCCTTCACAGTGCCTCGCGGTCACTGTGAAGGAACCCTCACGTGGTGGTGTGCGGCGGTGGTGCCCGCCGGTGCGGAACTCCTAGGAGGTGGTGTCGACGTAGACGAACGTCGAGTTCGGCGCGCCGTCGTACCCGAGCAGCCCGAAGTAGTGGGCGTCCGGGTCGAGCCCGGTCCAGGACACGTCGAATGAGGTGTCCCCGCCGGTCGTGACCGGCACCGGGTTCGGGTCGACGGTCAGGTCACCGACCGGCGGCGTCCCGCCGAGGTCGAAGACCCGCAGCGACCACGGCACCGGGGCGCCCTGCTCGCCAGCCGAGAAGGCATCCACCTCGACGATGTAGGTGCCGGCCGGCGCACCCTCGAGCGAGAAGGTCTCGCCCGGCGACGGGGTCGCCGCCTCGCCCGCGATCGCGTAGATGTCACCGGGGTCGCAGGACTCGCTGGCGTAGATGTACATGTCCAGGTCGCTGGTCTGGTCCGGCGCGACGAGGTCGAACTGGGCGAGGTCGTTGCCCTCGCCGATCGTCACGCACTCGAGGGTGTAGCCACCGACGGCGAGCGACCCCTCGGAGACCTGTCCCTTGGCCAGCCCGGCGGCGGAGACCTGCAGGTCACCGTTGAAGCCGCCGGTGATCGGGACCTCCACCGAGCCGTCCACGCCGGTGCCGCCGACCGAGGTGGGCGCCTTCACCGAGACCGGCCGCAGCGCCACGGGCAGCCGCACCGTCGTCGGACCGGTCAGCGTCACGTGGCCGAACGCCCACTGGCTGAGCGGGGCGGTGGTGCGCTCGAAGGTGAAGCGCACCCGCATGTCCTGGCCGGCCTTCCTGGCCGTGATCTTCGCCTTGGACGCCGTGGACTTGAAGCCGGGGACGTTGACCTTGACCTTCCACGTGCCCTTGCGGGCCGCGGTGAAGGTGCGTGCCAGGGTCGCCGACGTCATCACGTGGCCCTCGGCGAGCGAGGGCAGGTTGACCGCGTTCGGCTCCAGCGCGGGCACGCCGGTGTCGAGGCCGAGGCCGGTGATGTAGCCGTACCACTGCTCCCAGTCGGAGAGGACGAACAGGCCCGGGTTGAGGAAGGCCTTCGGGTTGACGTGTCCGGCACCCTGGGCGAAGAGGTCCTTCGACCGCTTGCCGTCGGCGTCCTTGAGGTCGGTCGCCGTCGTCATCATGGCCGACTTGATCTTCATCGGCTCCCAACGCGGGTGTACGCCCTGGACGAGCGCGGCGAGGCCCGCGACGTGCGGCGCCGACATCGACGTGCCGGAGTAGAGGTCGTAGTCGCGACCGTTGTTCGACGGCGGCGCGACGGCGGCCAGCACGCTGACGCCCGGGGCCGAGATGTCCGGCTTCAGCAGGTCGCTGTCGTCGGACGCGGCCGGGCCGCGCGAGGAGAAGCCGGCGATCTGCGGGACCGGGGTGGTCGTGCCCGACAGGTTGCCGAGGTCGAAGCGCGCGGTGGCGCTGTCGCCGGCCGACTCGAGGTAGGCGTAGACCTTCGGCGCGTCGACGTCGGAGATGTGGATCGTCGGCAGGGAGTGGAAGTCGGCGTCGAGGCTGCCCTCGCTGATGTTGGCGAGGACGACGCCCACGCCGCCGGCGCGCTCCACCTCGGCGCTCTTCGCGACCCGGTCGTAGACGCCGCGCTGGCACACCACGATCGTGCCGGCGACCTGGGCCGGGTCGAGGCTGTCCGGGGCGCACAGCGCGGTGTCGCTGCCGGAGGTCGAGCCGTTGCCGACGTCCGCGGCGTCGACGAGCTTCGTGCTCGGCAGCGCCTTCGCGCTGATCGAGGCCCCGACGATCTTCTGACCGTTGCCGAGCACCACCGTGTTCTCGAAGCTGGTGTGCGTGCTCGCGGCGACCGTGGTCACCCACGGGCTGTTGTGCGCGACGGTCGAGGCACCCGGGCCGCTGTTGCCGGCGGACGCGGCGACGAAGACACCGGCCTCGGCGGCACCCTCGAACGCGATCTCAGCGGCCTCGAGGACCGTGTCGGTCGGGCCCGAGATCGAGTAGTTGAGCACGTCGACGCCGTCGGCGACGGCCTGCTCGATCGCGGCGACCAGGTCGGACGTCGTGCCGGAGGCGCGACCGTCCTCGGTGGCCCACAGCGCCTTGTAGACCGCGACCTTGGCCGCAGGCGCCACGCCGCTGATCGTGCCGAAGGAACGACCCTCGGTGCTGACCTTCGCGACCTTGCCGCCCGCGGCGGTCGAGGCCGTGTGCGTCCCGTGGCCGTTGCCGTCGCGCGGGGAGATGTAGTCCTCCTCGATCGTGCGCGCCTCGGTGTAGCCGTCGACGAAGTACCGCGCCGAGATCAGCTTCGAGTTGCAGTCGGTGACCGCGAACTCCTCGCCGGCCTGGCACAGGCCGCGGAAGAGGTTGCCGTCGGACTTGCGCATGGACGTGACGGAGCCGGTGATCTTCGTGCTCCACTTGCCCTTCGGCTTGCTCGTGAGCTTCTCGCCCTTGAAGGACTTCGACTCGGGCCACACGCCTGAGTCGATGACCCCGACGACGACGCCGTCGCCGGCCTTCTTCTCGCCGCCGAGCGTCTTCCAGACGCCCTTCTTGCCGGAGAGCCCCAGGAAGTCCGGGGTGTTCCACGTGTCCGCGTAGACGATGGAGTCCTTCTGCACGGTGAGCACGCGACGGTCGGTCGCCAGCTCGGTGGCCTGCTTGGCGGTCAGGTCCGCGACGAAGCCGTTGGCCGAGAGCGTGTAGTGCCGCTCGACGTCGAAGCCGAGGTCGCGCGCCATCTTGTCGTGCGAGGAGCGCAGCTTCTTCGTGTACGACGCCACGCCGTTGCCGCGGGCGTCGAACTGCTTGCCCGACGGGGCCCGCGTCTGGTCGGCCGTGGAGGCGGGCGGGGCCGCCAGCATGACCACGTAGCGGCCGGACTTGAAGCGGGTCAGGTCCGCCTTCGTCCCGCTGAGCCCGGCGCCGTCGCTGGCGCCGGGTCCCGGGTCGTCGCCGTCCGCCACGGCCGGCGCACCCAGGCTGAGGGTGACGCCGAGGACCGCAACGGGTGCGATCACCAGGCTCGAGCGGAGTCTGCGGGCGCGCCGGGCGCCCGCGGAAAGGACGTGCATGTGGGTCCTCCGAGATCCGAGAGAGACGGCGACACCTCGGGAGCCGCCGGTGCGGAGATCGTTCCGCCTGAGTCACCCAACTCAGGAAGGACCCCGGCGTCAAGACCCCCGGGCGAAACAGAAACGGGTAAACCCCATGTTGGGGAAGGCTCTCCGGTCACCGGTAGGTGACCATCTCCCGCGGCACGTGGGGGTGCTCGTTGAAGGTGAGCAGGCGGGCGCCCGTGGCGCCGACGATCACGCGGGTGACCGACGTGTTGGCGATGACCGTGTTGAAGCGGGCCCACACCGGACCGACGTCGGCCCCCTCGGGGACCACGAGCAGCGCGGCCAGCGCGGCGATCACGCCACCGGAGGTGACGACGACGGCCGGACCGGGCAGCGCGGCGGCGGCGTCGAGTGCGCGGCGGGCGCGGGTGAGGAAGGCGTCGTACGGCTCCGGGTAGCCGGCGTCGGGCCCGGCGGCCGCCCAGTGGCCGGTGGAGACCTCGAAGTGCTCCTGGAACGCGCGGCGGTCGACGCCGTGGTCCATCACGACGCCGGTGAGCTCGGCGTGGCGGGCCAGCACGGCGAGGTGGTCGAACTCCGCCCAGTCCTCGTCGACCGTGGACGCCTGCTCGAGGCGCGGCCCGTCTGCTGACGAGGCACCCTCGACCATCGCCTCCCAGGTCTCGCGGTGCCGGCGCATGCCGCCGTGCACGACGGCTCCCGGCGTGGGACCGTGGGCGGCGAGCCAGCGGCCGAGTGCACGGCCCTGCTCCCACCCGGCCTCCGACAGGACGTCGTAGTCGTCGGCACCGAAGGACGCCTGGCCGTGGCGGACCAGGAGCAGCACGCCCACGCGGTCAACCCCCGAGGATGCGGCGGCAGCGCGCCTCGAAGCCCGCGACGGCGGGGCCGAACGCGGCGTAGGCCTCGTTCGTGGTCTGGCCGTGGAAGTAGCGGTACCAGATCTGCTGGGCGATCACGGCGAACCGGAACAGCCCGAAGACCTCGTAGAACCGCCACTCCTCGGGGGTGAGGCTCATCCCGCGCCGCTCGAGGTAGGCGTCGATGACCTGCTGGCGGGTCCACATGCCGGGCTCGGCGGTGGGCTGGCGCCGCGTCATCCGGAAGAACTCGTCGTCGTCGGCCTGCACCCAGTAGGCCAGCGTGCAGCCGAGGTCCATCAACGGGTCCCCGACGGTCGCCAGCTCCCAGTCGAGGACGCCGATGATGCGGGTGGGGTCGTCCGCGTCGAGGACCATGTTGTCGAGGCGGTAGTCGTTGTGGATCATCGACGACCCGACGTCGGCGGGCTGGTGCTCGTCGAGCCACGCGGTGATGTCGGACCAGTCGCCGGTGTCGTCGGTGCGCGCGTTCTCGAGCCGCTTGATCCAGCCGCCGACCTGGCGCGCGACGTAGCCCTCGCCCTTGTTGAGCGCCGCCAGCCCCGGCACCGCCGCCACGTCGATCGAGTGCAGCGCGACGAGGGTGTCGACCGCCGCGTCGCAGAGGCGGTCGGCCTGCTCCGCGCTGACCGGGAAGCCGAAGTCGCGGCGCGGGATCAGCCCGACGAGCCGCTCCATCACGTAGAGCTCGCTGCCGATGGGGCTCTCGTCCTCGGTGCAGTGGGCGACCATCGTCGGCACCTGCGGGAACACCGGCTCCAGCGCGGACTGGATGCGGAACTCGCGGCCCATGTCGTGCGCACCGCGGGCCTTGGTGCCGGCCGGCGGGCGACGCAGGATGAGCTCGGGTCCCTCGGCCATCCGCAGCAGGTAGGTCAGGTTGGACGCGCCGCCGGGGAACTGCCGCACCTCGGCGATCCGGCCACGGTCCAGCCACTGCTCGACCGCCGCGACGTCGAACGCGTCCTCCTCGCGCACCGGGCGCGACTCGTCCACCGTGCTCACCGGGCCTCCTCCGTCGGGTCCGTCGGGTCCGTCGGGTCCGTGCCGACCTCGTCGAGCTTGCGGGCCTGGGCCCGCATCACCGCGTCGTACGACGCCCGGTCGGCCAGCTTCAGCTGGTAGGCCGCGCGTGCCGCGTCGTCGGGCACGATCAGCTCGGTGCCGGCGTCGATGCCAGCGAGCACCGCGGCCGCGATGTCCTCGGCGCTGACCGGGCTGTCCTCGACGAGGCGCGTCATCACCTGCTGCAGTGCGGCGTCGCGCCCCTGGACGCCGGCCATCAGGTTGGTCCGGAAGTACGACGGGCACACTGCGTGCGCCGTCACGCCGTACGCCGCCAGCTCGTGGCCGGTGGTCTCGGTGAGCGCGACGACCGCCGCCTTGGTGGCGTTGTAGCCCGCCATCCCGGCGGGGTGCACCAGCCCGGCGAGCGAGGCGATGTTGACGACCCGCCCGCTGCGCTGCTGCTTGAGGACAGGGGTGAACGTGGCGGTGCCGCGCACCGCGCCGAGCAGGTTGATGTCGACCAGCCGCTGCCACTCGTCGATCCCGGACACGTCGAGCCGCCCGCCGCCGGCGATGCCGGCGTTGTTGACGAGCACGTCGAGGCCGCCCCACTGCTGCACGACGAGCTCCCGGGCCACGGCCCAGTCGTCGTCGCTGGTGACGTCGAGGCGGTGGATGCCCGCGCCCTCGACCCGGTCGGTGCGCAGCACCCGCGCGCCCCGCTCCTCCCACGCGGCCGCGAGGGCGGCACCCAGCCCGGAGGCGGCGCCGGTGACGAGGACCCTGGTCTGGTCGAGCGACGGTGCGGTCACCCGGCCGACACTACTGACCCGGCGGGACCCGCGGACGTGGGACCGTCCGGTGGACCGGCGCCCGCCCCCGGGGCGCCGGTCGCGTCCCCGGTCGTCAGGTGTTCTGCGGGAAGCCGAGGTTCAGGCCGCCGTGCGAGGGGTCGAGCCAGCGCGAGGTGATGGCCTTCTCGCGGGTGAAGAACTCCACGCCCTGCGGGCCGTAGGCCTTGGCGTCACCGAAGATCGACGCCTTCCACCCGCCGAAGGAGTGGTAGGCGACGGGCACCGGGATGGGCACGTTGATGCCCACCATGCCGACCTCGACCTCCCGCTGGAAGCGGCGCGCCGCACCGCCGTCGTTGGTGAAGATCGCGGTGCCGTTGCCGTAGGGGCCGGCGTTGATGAGCTCGACACCGTCGGCGTACGACGCCACGCGGACCACCGACAGCACGGGACCGAAGATCTCGTCGGTGTAGACCGTCGAGCTCGTCGGGACCTTGTCGATGAGCGTCGGCCCGAGCCAGAAGCCGTCGGCCGCACCGTCGGGCTGGACGTCGCGCCCGTCGACGACGACGGTCGCACCGTCCTGGGTGGCGACGTCGATGTAGCCGGCGACCTTGTCGCGGTGCTCGCGGGTGATCAGCGGCCCCATGTCGCAGGACCGGCGGCCGTCGCCGGTGACCAGCTTGCCCATCCGGTCGCGGATCTTCTCGATGAGCTCGTCGGCGACGGGCTCGACGGCGACCACCACGGAGATGGCCATGCAGCGCTCACCAGCGGAGCCGAAGCCCGCGTTGACGGCGGAGTCGGCGACCAGGTCGAGGTCGGCGTCGGGCAGCACCAGCATGTGGTTCTTGGCACCGCCGAGGGCCTGCACCCGCTTGCCGTGGGCGGTGCCCGTCTCGTAGACGTAGCGCGCGATCGGGGTCGAGCCGACGAAGGAGACGGACGCGACGTCGGGGTTGACGAGCAGCGCGTCGACGGCCTCCTTGTCGCCGTGCACGACGTTGAAGACGCCGTCGGGCAGGCCGGACTCCTTGAGCAGCGCGGCCATCCAGTTGGCGACGCTCGGGTCCTTCTCGCTCGGCTTGAGGACCACGGTGTTGCCGGTGGCGAGCGCGATCGGGAAGAACCACATGGGCACCATCGCCGGGAAGTTGAACGGGCTGATGATGCCGACGACGCCGAGCGGCTCCTTGACGGAGTAGACGTCGACGTCGGTCGAGACGTTCTGCGAGAACGCACCCTTCGCCAGGTGCGGCATGGCGCAGGCGAACTCCACGACCTCGAGGCCGCGCGCGACCTCGCCGGCGGCGTCGGAGAGCACCTTGCCGTGCTCGGAGGTGAGGATCGCGGCGAGCTCGTCCTTGCGGGCGTTGAGCCGCTCGCGGAAGCCGAAGAGCACCTGCTGGCGCCGCGCGATCGAGGTCTGGCCCCAGCTCGCGAACGCCTCCTTCGCGACGGCGACGGCGCGGTCGACGTCCGCGGCGCTGCCGTAGCGCACCTCGCGGGCGACCTCGCCCAGGGCGGGGTCGTAGACGGGACCGGTCCGGTCCGACGATCCGGCGTCGGGACGGCCGGCGATCCAGTGGTCGAGTACTTCGGTCATCGGGGTCAGAGCTCCTCGTCGAGCAGGGTCAGGACTTCGTCGTACGTCGCCAGCGCCTCGGCCGCCTCGTCGGCGGTCACGACGCAGGGCGGGACGACATGGATGCGGTTGTCCGCGGTGAAGGGGATGAGGCCGCGCGCCACCAGCTCCGACTTGGCGCGGCCCATGGTGGCGGCGGGGACGGGGGCCCGGGTGGCGGCGTCGGCGACGAGCTCGACGGCCCAGAAGACGCCGAGGCCGCGCACCTCCCCCACCACCGGGTGCTTGTCGGCGAGCTCGGCGAGGCCCGGTCCGAGGACCTCGGCCCCGATCCGCTTGGCGTTGTCGACGATCCCTTCCGCCTCCATCGCGTCGATGGAGGCGACGATCGACGCCGCCGCGAGCGGGTGGCCGCTGTAGGTGAGGCCGCCGGGGAAGACCCGCTCGTCGAAGGTCGAGGCGATCGCGTCGCTGATGATGACGCCGCCGACCGGGACGTAGCCGGAGTTCACGCCCTTCGCGAACACGATCAGGTCCGGCACGACGTCGTGCGCGTCGAGCGCGAACCACTCACCGGTCCGCCCGAAGCCGGCCATCACCTCGTCGAGGATGAGCACGATGCCGTGCTGGTCGGCCAGCTCGCGGACGCCGGCGAGGTAGCCCGGCGGCGGGACCAGGATGCCGGCGGTGCCGGGCACGGTCTCGAGCAGGATCGCGGCCACCGTGTCGGGGCCCTCGCACTCGATGATCCGGCGCAGGTGGTGCAGCGCGCGCTCGCACTCCTCCTCCGGCGTGGTGGCCCAGAACTCCGAGCGGTAGAGGTACGGGCCGAACACGTGGACGTGGCCGCGGGCGTACTCGTTGGGCAGGCGGCGCCAGTCGCCGGTGGAGACGATCGCCGCGCCGGTGTTGCCGTGGTAGGAGCGGTAGGTCGAGACCACCTTGTCGCGGCCGGTGTGCAGCCGCGCCATCCGGATGGCGTTCTCGTTGGCGTCCGCGCCGCCGTTGGTGAAGAAGACCTTGTCCAGGCCCTGGGGCGCGCGGGCGGCGATCCGGCGGGCGGCCTCACCGCGGGTGAGGTTGGCGGTCGCCGGCCCGATGGTGGCGAGCGTGGCCGCCTGCTCCTGGATGGCGGCCACCACCTTCGGGTGCTGGTGGCCGATGTTGACGTTGACCAGCTGGCTGGAGAAGTCGAGCCAGCTCCGGCCGGAGTGGTCCCACACCCGGGTGCCCTGGCCGCCGGCGACGACGATCGGCGCCAGCGAGGCCTGGGCGCTCCAGGAGTGGAAGACGTGGCTGCGGTCGAGCTGCACGGCCCGATCGTCGAGTTCGCTGCTGTTCTGGACCGTCACCATCGTCGGCTCCTTCTCCTCGGTGCTGCGGTGCTGCAGCCATGCTGCAGGTCGTCCTGGTGGGGGTGGGTCCCGGGACGCCCCTGCGGGCGTCCCGGGACCTGGTGGCTAGTTGCCGCCCTCGGCGAGCTCCACCTCGATCGGCTGGAACGACTCACCGGTCGTGTCGACCTCGTCGCCGAGCTCCTCGATGGCCTGCTCGATCCAGGTGTTGTCGTACGCCGTGGCCGGCGGCTCCTGGGTGATGAGCTGCTGGCCCTGCTCGTTGACGGCGGCGAGCGCCCCGTCGACGGTGCGCTTCCACGCCCCCTCGTCGATCACGCCGATGCCGTTCTCGGCCGGCCAGATCAGCTTGTTCGTCTCGTTGGTCATCCACAGCTCGTGGCTCGGGCCCCAGCTGGAGCCTGCGTCGACCGTGATCTGCGCGGCCTCCTCGGCGTTGTCCCGGGCGTAGGCCCAGCCCTTGATGACGGCCTTGAGGAACTTGACCGTGCGCTCCTGGAACTCCTCGTCGTCGAGGCACTCGGTCTGCGCCCAGATCGCGTCCTGCAGCATGGCGCCCTCGGTGTCCTCGTAGGAGATGACGTTGAAGTCCTCGGGCGTGTAGAGCTTGCCGGTGTCGGGGTTCCTGGTCTCGAGCAGCTGGGCGTACTCGTTGTAGGTCATCGCCTGCGCCGCGTCGATGTCGCCCTGCAGGAAGGCGTTCATGTTGAAGTCCTGGGTGACGATCGAGACCGACGTGGAGTCGAGGTCCTCGGCGGCCATCGCCGCGAAGATCTCCCACTCGTTGCCGAAGCCCCACGAGCCGATCTTCTTGCCCTCGAAGTCGGCCACCGACTCGATGCCCGAGTCGGCCCACGAGACCTGCAGGGTGCCGGAGCGCTGGAAGATCTGGGCGATGTTGGTCAGCTCGGCGCCCTGCTCGATGGAGCCGAGGACCTTCGGCACCCAGGCGATCGCGTAGTCGACGTCGCCGGAGGCGAGCGCGTCCTGCGGGACGATGTCGCCGCCCGACGGGATGATCTCGACCTCGAGCCCCTCCTCCTCGAAGAAGCCCTGGTCGACCGCGGCGTAGTAGCCGGCGAACTGGGCCTGCGGCAGCCACTGCAGCTGCAGCTTCACGTCCGAGCCGACGTTGCAGCCGCTCGCTCCGGTGCTGCCTCCGTCATCGTCGTCGCCGCAGGCGGCGAGCAGGCTGGAGCTGGCGAGCACGACCGCAGCGGCAGCCAGCCCGCGGCGCAAGGTGTTCTTCATGGCAGTTCCTTTCGGGCGGGGGGTGGAGCCGTCGTACGCCGCGCGACGCTGCCGGCGAGGACGGGCCGATCGGGGCGGCTCACGTCGCCGCTCCGGTCGGTAGGCGGTGCTGGACCAGGCGTTCGACCAGCACGGTCACGACGTACGCGACCAACCCGAGAACGATGGCGGCGCCGACGTAGGCCCACGCGCGGGCGTAGGCACTCGTCGCGGCGCTGGTGGAGATGAAGCTGCCGAGGCCGCCGCGCGGTCCGCCGAAGTACTCCGCGACGAGCGCGGAGATCACGGCGAGCGAGCTGGCGACGCGGATGCCGGTCAGCACGAACGGGGTCGCGGACGGCAACGTGAGGACGCGGAAGCGCTGCCAGCCGTTGGCGGCGGTCGCGTGCAGCAGGTCGCGGTGCAGCTGGGTGGTCTGGTGCAAGCCCCGGGCGCTGTTCACGTAGACCGGGACGAAGGCGGCGATCGCGGCGACCACGCGCCGGCCGTACTGGCTGTCCGCGCCGTACATGGAGTTCAGCACGGGCGCGAGCGCGACGATCGGGACGACGGCGAGGCCGGCGACGATCGGCCCGACCATGCCCTCGGCCCAGCCCAGCCAGGACGCGACCGCCGCGAGCAGCACGCCCACGATCGTGCCGGCCAGCAGCCCGATCGCGGCGTTGGTGCCGGTGATGGCGAACGCCTCGCGGATGACCGTGCTGTTCTCCGACCACTCCTCGCCGATCTCGGCCGGGCCGGGCAGGAGGTACGGCGACACCCCGACCACCGACACCAGGAACTGCCACACGGCCAGCACCAGCGCACCGACCACGAGCGGGGCGGCGACCCGGCCGACGAGGGTGAGCCCGGAGCGGTTCATCGCAGCTCCCGGCCGTCGCTGGAGACCGGCGACCCGTGCAGCACCTCGCGCACCTCGGTCACCCGGGCGAAGAACGCGGGGTCCTGGCGCAGCGCGTCGTCGCGGGGGACGTCGCGGGCGATGCCGGTGACCACCTCGCCGACGATCCGGCCCGGTCGCGGCGACATCACCACGACCCGGTCGGCGAGGAAGACGCCCTCGGGGATCGAGTGGGTCACGAAGACCACGGCGGCGCCGGTCTCGACGCTGAGCCGGGCGAGCTCGGCCTGCATCCGCTCGCGGGTCATCTCGTCGAGGGCGCCGAACGGCTCGTCCATGAGCAGCAGCCGCGGCTGCTCGGCCAGCGCGCGGGCGATCGCCACGCGCTGCTGCATGCCGCCGGACAGCTGGTCGGGGTGGTGCCCGGCGAAGTCGCTGAGCCCGACCAGGTCGAGGAGGTACTCGACCCGCTCCTTGCGCTCGGGCCGCGAGAGCCCGTGCAGCTCCAGCGGCAGGGCGACGTTGCGCGCGACCGTGCGCCACGGCAGCAGGCCCGCCTGCTGGAAGGCGATGCCGTAGTCCTGGTCGCGCCGGGCCCGGGCGGGCGACTTGCCGAACACCTCGATGCTGCCGGACGTCGGCCGCTCGAGGTCGGCGACGACCCGCATCAGCGTGGACTTCCCGCACCCGGAGGGGCCGAGCAGCGCGACGAACTCGCCGGCGGCGACCTCCAGGTCGACGTTGCTCAACGCCTCGACGACGCCCTGGCGGGTCTTGAAGGTCTTGGTCACCCCGCGTGCGGAGACCGCAGCGCTGCTGCCGGCGCCGTCGGCGGGCCCGGTGCCGGCCGGGGTGGAGGTCGTGGTCAGCTCGCTCATCGCGCCTCTCCTCGTCGGTACGGGCGCAGCAGCACCCCGATGACTGTGACGATCCCGCCGGCCACCAGGCCGAGGGCGACGGCGCCGAAGATCGGCGCCCAGGCCTTGGCCGGGTCGCCGGACGCCTGCCCGGCCAGGGAGACGAGCATCCGGCCGATGCCGTCCAGGTAGCCGGTCGAGACCTCCGCGACCACGGTGCCGACCACCGCGCTGGCCGCGCCGAGCCGCAGCGCGGGCAGCAGGTACGGCACCGCCGACGGGATGCGCACCCGCCGCAGTGTCGACCACCAGCCGGCCGCGTACACGTGGAACAGGTCGGCGTGGATCCGGCTGTGCGCCTGCAGCCCCCGCAGCGCACCGACGGCGACCGGGAAGAACGCCAGGTAGCTGGCGATCACGGCCACCGACAGCCACGGGGGCCCCCCCCCCCCGCCGATCTCGATGCGCGAGCCCCACGAGCGCACCACCGGGGCGAAGGCGATCAGCGGGATCGTCTGGCTGAGGATGATCCACGGCAGGAGCCCCCACTCGAGCACCCGCAGCCGGGCCATCGCCACCGCCAGCAGCAGGCCCACCGTCGTACCGACGAACCAGCTGACGCCCGCGATGCCGAGCGAGACCAGCGCGGCGTCGGCGACCGAGCGCCACAGCGGGTCGGCACCCGCCATGCTCGTGGTCGGCTCGCCGAGGCGCTGCACCATGTCCCACACGTGCGGCATCGCCAGGTCGGTGGTGCGCGGCAGCACCCGCTGCTCCCCGATGACCACGCCGTCCTCGGGGGCGAGCGCCTTGTAGCCCTCCCACACCCCCACGAGGGCGACCAGTCCGAGGACCGCGAGCACCACGGCGCGCGCCCAGCCGAGCACCCCGGGCAGCCGGGGCACCCGGACGTCGACCGACGCGGCGACCGCGGTGGCGTCGGTCGGGGCGGGGTCGAGCACGGCCTGGGTCTGGGTCTGGGTCACGTGCCGGTCACGCCTTCGCGACGACGTGCTCACGCAGCGCCGGCATGATCGACTCGCCGTAGACCCGCAGCGTCTCCTCCTTGTTGTCGTGCTGGAGGTAGACGGCGAACTGGTCGACGCCGATGTCCTTGAGCTGCTTGAGCTTCTCGACGTGCGCCTCCGGCGGGCCGAGGATGCAGAACCGGTCGACGATCTCGTCGGGGACGAAGTCGACGTGGTCGTTGTCGGCCTTGCCGTGGGTGTTGTAGTCGTAGCCGGTGCGGCCCCGGATGTAGTCGATCAGCACCTGCGGGAAGTCCGCACCCTCGCCGTACTTGTCGACGATGTCGGCGATGTGGTTGCCGACCATCCCGCCGAACCAGCGGGTCTGTGCCCGCATGTGGGTCCAGGACTCCTCGGTGTCCGGTCCGACGTAGGCCGGGGCGGCGACGCAGAAGGTGAGCGAGTCCGGGTCACGGCCGGCGTCGGCCGCGGCCTTGCGCACCTGCTCGATCATCCACTTCGTCACGTCGACGTCGCCGAGCTGGAGGATGAAGCCGTCACCGACCTCGCCGGCCGTCTTGAGTGCGAGCGGGCCGTACGCCGCCACCCACACCTCGAGCGCGGAGGTGCGCGCCCACGGGAACTGCAGGGTTGCGCCGTTGTGCTCGACCGGCCGGCAGTTGCCCAGCTCGCGGATGACGTGGGTGGCCTCGCGGACCTCCTTGAGGGTGCACGGCCGGCCGTTGAGCACCCGCACCGCGGAGTCACCGCGGCCGATGCCGACGACCGTGCGGTTGCCGTACATCTCGTTGAGCGTGGCGAAGACCGACGCGGTCACCGTCCAGTCGCGGGTGGCCGGGTTGGTGACCATCGGGCCCACGATGACGCGGTTGGTCGCCCCGAGGATGGCCGAGTAGATGACGTACGGCTCCTGCCACAGCAGGTGGGAGTCGAACGTCCACACGTAGTCGAAGCCGTGCTCCTCGGCCTGCTTCGCGAGGCCGACGGTGCGCCAGGCGGGCGGGTTGGTCTGCAGGACGACGCCGAAATCCATCGTTCTTCCCTTTCGTCGGTGCCTGCCGAGTCAGACGAGGTACTGGGTGAGGTCGCGCTTGAGGAACTGCCCGTGGCCCTTGGTGCCCTTGAACTCGCCGTCCTCGACGAGGACCCGTCCGCGGGAGATGGTCACGTCGACGTGGCCGTCGATCTCGAAGCCCTCCCAGGCCGAGTGGTCCATGTTCATGTGGTGGGTGCGGCCCTCGCCGATGCCGATCGAGGTGTGCCCGTTCGGGTCGTAGACGACGACGTCCGCGTCCGCTCCGGGCTGGACCACGCCCTTGCGCCCGTACAGGCCGAACATCCGCGCCGGCGTGGTCGAGATCAGCTCCACCCAGCGCGACAGCGAGATCCGCCCGTCGACGACGCCCTGGTAGAGCAGGTCGACGCGGTGCTCGATCGAGCCGATGCCGTTGGGGATCGCGCGGAAGTCGTCCTTGCCGAGCTCCTTCTGGTCCTTCATGCAGAAGGGGCAGTGGTCGGTCGAGACCATCTGCAGGTCGTTGGTGCGCAGGCCCTGCCACATCGCCTCGAGGTGGCCCTCCTCCTCCGAGCGCAGCGGCGTCGAGCAGACCCACTTGGCGCCCTCGAAGTCGCCCCACTCCTCGCTGCTGGCGCCGAGCTGCTTCTCCAGCGACAGGTAGAGGTACTGCGGGCAGGTCTCGCCGAAGACGTTCTTGCCCTTGTCGCGGGCCCAGGCGACCTGCTCCACCGCCTGCTTCGCACTCATGTGCACGATGTAGAGCGGAGCCTCCGTCAGGTCGCTGAGCATGATCGCCCGGTGGGTGGCCTCCTCCTCCATCTGCCAGGCGCGGGCGATGCCGTGGTAGTACGGCGACGTCTTTCCGGACTCCGCGAGCTGGGCGGCGAGGACGTCGATGGCCGGCCCGTTCTCGGCGTGCATCATCGTCAGGAGCCCCAGTTCACGGGCCTTCTGCATCGCTCGCAGGATCTGCGCGTCGTCGCTGTAGAACACGCCCGGGTAGGCCATGAACAACTTGTAGGACGTGATCCCCTCGTCGACGAGGTTCTCCATGGCCTTGAGCGACTCGTCGTCGACGCCACCGATGATCTGGTGGAAGCCGTAGTCCACCGCGCAGTTGCCGTCGGCGAGCTCGTGCCAGTGCGCGAGCCCGTCCTCGACCCGCTCGCCGTACTTCTGCACCGCGAAGTCGATGATCGACGTCGTGCCGCCCCACGCGGCCGCCGTCGTCCCGGTCTCGAAGGTGTCGCTGGCGTAGGTCCCGCCGAACGGCAGCTGCATGTGCGTGTGGGCGTCGATCCCGCCCGGGATGACGTACTTCCCGGTCGCGTCGATCACCTTGTCGGCCGCCACCGGCCCCAGCGACTGGTCCCCCGGTGCCAGCAGCGCCACGATCCGCTCGCCGTCGACGAGGACGTCCGCCTCGACGGTGCCGGTGGCGTTCACGACCGTGCCGCCCTTGATCAGGATGGTGCTCACGTCAGACCTCCAACTCGTTGTCCTGCGTCGGGCCGGCGGGCGTCACGGCTGTGCGATCGCCGTGTAGGAGTCCGGCCGGCGGTCGCGGTAGAACTGCCAGTCGTCGCGCATCTGCTGGACCATGTCCATGTCGAGGTCGCGCACCAGGAGCTCCTCCTTCTCCGAGGAGCCGCGCTCGCCGACGAAGTTGCCGCGCGGGTCGATCACCTGGCTGGTGCCGTAGAAGTCGACCGCCTCGTCGCCGTACTCGTTGTCCTCGCGGCCGACGCGGTTCGGCTGGAGCACGAAGTAGCCGTTGGCGACCGCGGCGCACGGGCCCTCGACCTCCCACAGCCGGTTGCTGAGCCCGGGCTTGGTGGCGTTGGGGTTGAACACGATGTGCGCCCCGTTGAGGCCGAGCTCGCGCCACCCCTCGGGGAAGTGGCGGTCGTAGCAGATGTAGGTGCCGACCCGGCCGACCGCGGTCTCGAAGACCGGGTAGCCCAGGTTGCCGGGGCGGAAGTAGAACTTCTCCCAGAACTTGTCGAGGTGCGGGATGTGGTTCTTGCGGTACTTGCCGAGGATCGTGCCGTCGGCGTCCACCACGACGGTGGTGTTGTAGTAGACGCCGGTCTGCTCCTCCTCGTAGATCGGGAGCACCATGACCATGCCGAGCTCCTTCGCCAGCGCGGCGAAGCGCTGCACGATCGGGCCGTCGGCCGGCTCGGCGTAGCGGTAGTACTTCTGGTCCTGGGTGATGCCGAAGTAGGGGCCGTAGAAGAGCTCCTGGAAGCACATCACCTGGGCGTCCTGGGCGGCTGCGTCACGGGCGAACTGCTCGTGCCGGTCGAGCATCGACTCCTTGTCGCCGGTCCAGGTGGTCTGGCTGATGGCTGCTCGCACGATGGTCAACGTGCACCTCCATGGTTCGGACGGGGGGATGGGCGGTGCCGAGATTCGTTATCCTTGGGGTTGAACATTTCGCTTCGATTTCTCGTCTGTCAAGGGTTTCGTCATTTCCCATCTCCGGGCAGGAGGTCCGACGGTGTCCCTGGGCCCCGACCTGTCCGCCCTCGACGACCGCTCCCCGTCGGGCATCGCCGGCGCCTTCAGCCGCGCGATCCGGGCCGGTGAGCTCGCCCCCGGCGACCGGCTGCCGACGGTGCGCGAGGTGGCCGCCGACCTCGGCGTCTCCCCGGCCACCGTGTCCGCGGCGTGGCAGGCGCTGCGTCGTACGGGCGTCGTGGTGTCGCGCGGCCGGGCCGGCACCTTCGTGCTCGACTCCCCGCTGCCCTGGCTGTCGCCGCGCCAGCGCGGCCTCGTCGGCGCCGGGCCGGACGGCTTGCGCCTGGACCTCTCGCGCGGGACGCCCGACCCGCAGCTGCTGCCCTCGCTGGGCCCGGCGCTTCACCGGGTCTCCCAGCGCGCCGGCACGCTGGCCTACCAGGAGGAACCGGTCCTCCCGGAGCTGCGCGCGGTGCTGGAGGCGTCCTGGCCCTACGTCCCGGACGCGCTCACGGTCGTCGACGGCGCCACCGACGGCGTGGCCCGCACCCTCGAGCAGGTCGTCGGGTACGGCGACCGGGTGGTCCTCGAGTCGCCCGGGTTCCCGCCGTTCTTCGACCTCGTCGAGGCACTCGGCGGGGAGGTCGTCCCGGTCGAGCTCGACGAGCGCGGGGTCCGCCCCGACTCGCTGCGCCGCGCGCTCGACGCGAAGCCGTGCGCCGTCGTCCTGCAGCCGCGCGCGCAGAACCCGACCGGGGTCGCGCTCGACCCGGACCGTGCCGCGCAGCTGGTGCGCGTGCTGCGGCGGCACGCCCACGAGCTGCCGTGGGTGGTCGAGGACGACCACTCCTCGGGGATCAGCACGGCCACCGACGTCACCCTGGCGACCCGGCTGCCGGAGCGGGTCGTGCACATCCGCTCGTACTCCAAGTCGCACGGGCCCGACCTGCGCATCGCCGCGATGTCCGGACCCTCGGAGATCATCGACCGGGTGGTCGCGCGGCGCATGCTGGGCCCGGCATGGACGTCACGCATGCTGCAGACGATCCTGCTCGACCTGCTGACCTCGGCCCAGGCGCTCGACGAGGTCGGCGAGGCCCGGCGGCAGTACTTCGCCCGCCAGCGCACCCTCGTGGCCTGCCTCGCCGAGCAGGGCCTGGTCCTGCCGCCGCCCGACGGCATCAACCTGTGGCTGSCGGTGCGCGACGAGCGCGCCGCGCTCGTCCACCTCTCCGCCTCCGGCATCCGCGTCGCCGGAGGTGCCCCCTTCCTCGCCGGGGAGAACGGCGCCGCCGACGGCTCCCCCGGCGAGGCGTTCGTCCGGGTCACCTCCGGCCTGGTCTCCCCCGACGACGCGGCCGAGGTCGCGGCGGCGCTGGCCGAGGCCGCGCGGGCCGGGTAGCCGGGTAGCCGGGTAGCCGGGTAGTCGGGTAGTCGGGTAGTCGGGTAGTCGGGTAGTCGGGTAGTCGGGTAGTCGGGTAGTCGGGTAGTCGGGAAAACGACACCGACCCGCCGCTGTGACAGCGACGGGTCGGTGCGTGGAGCGGTGCGTCAGGCGGGGAAGCCCTCGCCGG
>NZ_VLJQ01000070.1:0-52229 GCF_007829375.1 Nocardioides sp. J9
CCTACGAGATCCCCCAGCGACTGCGCGAGATGGTCCACCTCATCCACCCCGCCGACGTCTTCCCCTACGCCGTCAACACCTCGCGCAACGTCGACATCGATCAYCARSAMCCCCACAGCGARGGCGGGCCCACCAGCAGCGACAACCTCGCCCCACTCACCCGCACCCACCACCGCATCAAGACCCACGCCGGCTGGCAAGCCCGACAACCCTTCCCCGGGATCACCATCTGGCGCGATCCCCACGGGGCCTACTACCTGGTCGACCCGACCGGAACCAGACGAGTCACCCCCACCCAGGGCGACCAGACCCCCACGCCCATGGAGGTCCACGCAACCCGGCTGCTCCTCGACTGGTCAGCCTGAGGGACCTCGACGGGACCGGCCAGGGCGATGCCAGGAGCCGGCGGTCTCCGCTGCCGTCTCGCGCACGAACGCCGCCTTCACCGCACGCCAGGCCTCGTCGTCCATGCCGTGGCGCCAGTACGGCGAGCAGGACAGGTGCTCCTCCTCCACGATCCCCTCGCGGAGCAGCACCCGGCGCACGGCTCGCACCTCGACGGCCTCGCCGTGCACGAAGGCGCTGACCACGCCGGAAGGGCGCGGCAGTGCGGCGACGGCGTCGGCGAGCAGGTCGTCCACGCCGTCCTCGCGGCCCGCCCGGTGCACCCAGTGCACCTCGAGCTGGCCGGGCGACGTCAGCGGCAGCTCGTCAGCAGCGCCGTCGACCTCCACGACGGCCACCACGGGGCGGCCGGCGGGCACGGCCTCGGCGCACGCGGCAATGGCCGGCAGGGCGCTCTCGTCGCCGACGAACAGGTAGCTGTCGGCCTCGGGGTGCGGTGCGTAGCTCCCCGCAGGTCCGCGGAGCTGGAGGCGGTCACCGGCCCCGGCCTGCGAGGCCCAGCGGCCGGCGTACCCGACGTCGCCGTGGACCGCGATGTCGATGGTCAGCTCGCGGCGCGCGGGGTCCCAGGCACGGACCGTGATCCGGCGTGGGAACGGGCGCTGCTCCCGGGGCAGGTCGCGCACGGCCTCGTCCTCGAAGGGCACGCCGTACGGCGCGTCGTCGGGGAGGAAGAAGCAGTTGACGTACTGGTCGGCCGCAACACCTGGCACGTAGTCGGCCAGACCCGGACCCCCGAGGACGATCCTGACCATGTGCGGCGACAGCTGCTCCGTGCCGACGACCTCTCCGAACACCCGTGCCCCCTCGCTCGTACGCCGGCCCGGCCGGCTCCCGCGCCGAACCTAGCCGATCGTTGTTCGCCCTCAGGCCGTCGGTGTCGCAGGCCGGAAGGACAGCGCGCACGCGCCGGAGCGGAAGTCCCTGCGGTCCACGAGCTCGAGCTGGATCCGCTCGCGCAGGCCGGCGAGCAGCGTGGGGCCGTGGCCCGCCAGGACGGGGTGGACGACGAAGACGTACTCGTCGATCAGCCCGAGGTCGGCCAGCGCCAGGGGCAGCGTGACCCCACCGACGGCGAGGGGGCCGTCGCCGGGCTCGTTCTTGAGCTGCTGGACGGCCGCGCCGAGGTCGCCGCGCACGAGCTCGGCGTTCCAGGTGACCGCGTCGAGGGTGCTCGACACGACGTGCTTGTGCACGGCGTCGATCGCCTCGGCGAACGGGACCTCCCACTCGTCCATCCAGTCGGGCCAGGGTCCGACGGTCGGCTTGCGCCAGGCCTCCTCCATCATCTGATAGGTCACCCGACCGAACAGGACGGCGTCCGCGGCCTGCATGTCCTCGGTCCAGAAGCGCATGGACTCCTCGTCCGGCGGGAGCCCGGCCTCGTGGTGGCAGGAGCCGTCGAGCGTGACGTTGATGGAGTAGCGCAGGAGCCGCACCGTTCGACGGTACCGATGCTCCTAGACGGTGGCGAGCGCAGCGAGCTCTGCGTCGGTGAGGCGCAACCCGCCGGCGGCGACGTTCTCGACCAGGTGGGTGGGGTCCCCGGTGCCCTGGATGGTCAGCACGTGCTCGCCCTGGTGCAGCGTCCAGGCGAGGCGCACCTGTGCGGCCGTCGCGCCGTGCGCCTCAGCGACCGTCTCGACGACGTCCTGGCCCCGGAGGTCGGCGGGGCCGAACGGGTTGGCTCCTTCGATGCTGGCGGCCACCGAGAAGAAGGGGACGAAGGCGATGCCACGCTCGGCGCACATCCGCAGCACCGGCTCGCTGGCCCGGTCGGTGAGGCCGTAGCGGTTCTGCACGCACACGACCGGGGCGACCTCGAGCGCCTCCGCGAGCTGGTCGGCGGTCACGTTGGAGACACCGACGTGGCGCAGCAGTCCGGCGTCGCGCAGCTCGACGAGCGCCCCGACATGCTCGGCCACCGATCCCTCCTCCAGCTCGGGGCCGGAACCCCAGCGCAGGTTGACCACGTCGAGGTGGTCCCGGCCGAGCTGGCGCAGGTTCTCCTCCACCTGGGCGCGCAGCTGGTCCGGCCGCGCGTACGGCTCGAACTCCCCGGAGCGGTGGCGGCTCGCTCCCACCTTCGTCACGACCACGAGGTCGTCGGCGTACGGCTGCAGGGCCGTGGAGATCAGCTCGTTCGCCGACTGGAAGGGGGTGAAGTAGAAGGCGGCGGTGTCGATGTGGTTGACGCCGAGCTCGACTGCCCGGCGCAGGACGGTGATGGCGGTCTCCCGGTCCCGGGGTGCGGTGGCGAACGGGCTACCGATGAGCCGCATCGCGCCGAAGCCGACGCGGTTGACGGTGCGGTCGCCGAGCCGCCAGGTCCCGGCGGCGTCGGCAGTGGGGGTGGTCGTGGTGGTGGTCGTGGTTCCTGTCGTCATGCCGACCAGCGTCGTCGTGGATCGCGGCGCACCCACGCAGGTGGCAGGTTGTTGCCATCCCTCCCCCGCCCTTGCCGTCCGGGGGATGATCGAGGGGTGAGCACCCGGTCTGCAGAAGGCGTCGTCGTCGTCCAGGGCGAGGACGAGCTCGTCGCCCGCACCGGCCACCTCGTCGCTGCGGCCACCGACGTCGCGTTCGCCGCGACCACGCTGCACACGTGGCGTGCCGCCCGGCTGGCGGGCGAGGCGAGCGGGGTGATGGCGCCGGAACCGCCCGACGGCGTACGGCTGCGCAAGATCTACCTGCCGAACGCGGCCCTCGACCCGGCCGCCGCCCGCGACCTGGCGCGCTTCTGCGAGTCGCACGGCGCCAGCGTCCGGATCACCACCGACGACATCAACGACACGATGGTCATCGACCGACGGATCGCGATCCTGGGCGGCGACCCGCGAGGAGGACGCCGCACCTACAGCGTCATCACCCAGGCCGACGTGGTCGCGGGGGTCGCTGCCCTCTTCGACGCCGTGTGGCGCAACGCGACCGACCTGAGTGACTTCGACGCGCAGGTCGCCGAGATCCGCGACATCGCCCCGCAGGTCCTCGACCTGCTCGGCCGCGGCGTGAAGGACGAGGCCGCGGCGCGCAGCCTCGGCCTCGGCGTGCGCACCTACCGGCGCCGCGTCGCCGAGCTGATGAGCGCCCTGGGCGCGGAGTCCCGCTTCCAGGCGGGCGTGCGGGCCCGCGAGCTGGGCCTCGTCTGACGAGGGGCGCGACATGCGCACGGCTTCCCTCCGCGCGTACGCCGCCGGCGCGGGCCTCACGCTGCTGCTGGGCTGCTCGCCTGCCGGCGACGACGCCCCCTCCGGAGGGACATCGCCGACCGGGAGCACCTCACCGACCGGCAGCACCTCGCCGAGCGAGGCGGTGCCGGGCTCCCCGACGTCCAGCCCGACCACCGAGCCGCTCGCGTCCGACGGCCGACCGCGGCGCGCGGAGCTGACGATCCCCCGCATCGGGCTGCGCGGCCTCGTCGTCGTGCCCTACCGCGGCCGGACCGACGACGGGCCGGGCACGCGGATCCAGGACCGCGGCCGCGGCGCGAGCCCGCACGGGCCCCGCGGTGGCACCGGCCCCGGCGGCATCGGGAACTACCAGGTGACCGCCCACCGGCTGTCGTCGACGCAGGCCTTCCTGCGCCTGACGGAGCTGCGCCGGGGGGACCGGGTGGTGGTGCGAACCGCCAGGGCGACGTACGTCTACCGGATCACCGGGACCCGCCAGACGTCGTTCCGCTCCCCGCGCTCGTTGCGCGCGCAGCGTGCCGCCGTGCCCGGCCGGCCCGGGGCCACCCCCACGCGCGCCATGATCACGCTGTCCACCTGCGCCACCCCGGAGGACCACGCGGCAGGCAACTACTGGGCCGACCGGTTCGACAACCCCGAGCACCGCATCGACAAGGTCGGCGTGCTGGTCGCGATCCGCTGAGGGACGAAGGTCCCGCAGGGCCGGGGCGTCGGGCCGTGTCCCGCGGGTCCCGGCGGGCGGATCGTGGGGCCATGACCACCGCGATCCCGCACCACAGCATCGCCGTCGGCGTCGACGGCTCCACGCACGCCGATCGCGCCCTGCGCTGGGCCGCCGCCCAGGCCCGCCTCGAGCGGCGTCCGATGGTCGTCGCCGCGGTCGGCACACGCCACGAGCAGCGCCTGCTCGACGACGCCCTTGCGACGGCTCGCGAGGTCGCCCCCGACGTGGCCGTGACCCCGGTCCCCGCCGAGGGTGACGCCGTCGAGGTGCTGGTCGACCTGTCCCGCAACGCCCACCTCGTGGTCGTCGGCTCGCACGGGCGCGGGCCGGTCCGCAGCGCCCTGCTCGGCTCGGTGAGCCGCGGCGTGGCCGGGCGCGCCCACTGCCCCGTCGTCGTGTGCCGTCCGCGGGTCTCCGGCCACGGGGGGCGCGGGGTGCTCGTCGCCGTCGAGGCCGGCGCCGCGTCCGCCCCCGTGCTCGACTTCGCCTTCGCCCAGGCGTCGCTGCACCAGCAGCCGCTGACCGCACTGCACTGCGTCTGGGAGCCCGCCGCGGCTGCAGCCGGCCGGCGCAGCACCACCCTCGTCGCGGACGACCGCGGACGCTGGCAGGACTCGCCTCGACCTGGCCCGACGTCGAGGTCGACCAGCGCGTCGCCCACGGCTTCGTCGAGGACGTGGTCGGGTGGCGCACCGCGGAGTGGGACCTCGTCGTCGTGGGCCGTCGGCCAGTCGACGACGCCCGACCGCACGTCGCCACCGCCGTCGTCGAGCGGGCGCAGGGTGTCGTCGCGGTGGTGCCGGTGAGCACCGGACTCGGCAGCTGATCAGCTGACCAGGAGGGTCAGCCCCAGACCCGTCGTACCGGCAGCCCCGCGGTCAGGTCCCAGGCCGTGCCGGTACGACGACCGGTCAGCTCCTCCCAGCGCAGCTGGACCCAGACCTCGTCCTCGCGGCGCACCCAGCGCGGCGGGCCGGGGCGGCGCCGCTCCTCGTCGGTCCGCTCGTCCTCGGTCACCCGCTCGCCGTGGCCTCGGGCGACCACGGACCAGCCGTGCCCGCGCTCGTGGTCGACGTGGTCGACCTCGAGGACGAGCTCGGTCCCGTCGGCGTACCGGTCCAGGAGCGAACCGGGCGACGTGCGCACCCAGGCGGCGTCGCCGTGCGTCGTGTAGTTGACGGGCAGCACCTCGACGCGCCCCTCCGCGACCAGCCCGACCCGACCGAGCACCGCAGCGCGCAGCAGCCGCTCGCACTCGTCGGGCGTCAGATCGTGCAGGCGGGGTGCGCCGCTCACTGCTCGACCGCCGGGCCGTCGCCGGCCTCGTGGCCCACGAGGTCACGCACGACGTCGCTGCGGCTGACCATCCCGACGACGTGGTCGGCCGCGTCGACGACGGGCACGCTCTTGACCAACGTGGTGCCGAGGATCCGGCGCAGCTCCGCCAGCTCGGTCTCCGGGTGCACCAGGGCGACGACCGTGCCCATCACCGCCATCGCCGGATCACCCATCCGGTCGTGCCGCAGGACGTCGGCCTCGCTGAGCACGCCGACCACACGGCCGTGGTCGTCGACGACCGGGACGGCGGTGATGGCGTGCCTGGCGAGCAGGCGGGCCACGGTCGCCAGCGGAGCGTCCGCGCGCACCGTGACCGGCTGCGGGCTCATGATGTCCCGCACCCGGACCGGCGCGGCGCTGGAGAGGTTCTCGGTGTCCACGTCCCGATGGTGCGTCGAGCGCGAGCGTTCCGCGAGGGTCGAAGGTCCCGTCCTGCGGGTCCCTCTGCGCGGCACGGGTGGCGGTCAGGTCGCGGTCAGGGGGTGAAGACCACCTTGACCATGCCGTCCTCCTTGGCACGGAACTTCGCGTACGCCTCCGGGGCCCGGTCGAGCGGGAGGCGGTGGGTGGCGAAGTCCTCGGTGCCGAGCGGGTCGGCGTCGTCCAGCACAAGCGGGAGGATCTCGTCCGACCAGTGCCGCACGTTGGCCTGGCCCATCCGGACCTGCACCTGCTTGTCGAACATCTGCATCAGGGGCATCGGGCTGGTCGCCCCGCCGTACACGCCGATGATCGAGACGGTGCCGCCGCGTCGTACGGCGTCGAAGGAGGTGTTCAGCGCGGCAAGCCGGTCGATGCCGACCTTCTTCATCATCGGCTCGGCGATCCTGTCCGGGAGCAGGCCGACGGCCTTGATGACCTTCTCCGCGACGGGGTTGCCGTGGGCCTCCATGCCGACTGCGTCGATGACCGCGTCGGCGCCGCGCCCGCCGGTGCGGTCGCGAACCTCGTCGCCGACGTCGTCGACGGCGTCGATGTTGATCGTCTCGGCGCCTCGGGAGGCGACGCGGGACAGCCGCTCGGGCACCCAGTCGGCGACGATGATGCGGCGTCCCTCGTTCATCGCGATCCGCGCGGCCATGTCGCCGATCGGGCCCGCGCCCATGACCAGCAGCACGTCGTCACCGGCCACGTCGGCGTACCTCACCGACTGGTAGGCGGTCGGCAGCACGTCGGAGAGGTAGACGAACCGGTCGTCTGACGGACCCTCGGGGACCTTGATCGGGAGGAAGTCGGCGAACTGGACGCGGAGGTACTCCGCCTGCCCGCCCGGCTGCCCGCCGTAGAGCTTGCTGAACCCGAGCAGGCTCGCACCGGTGCCCTGGTCGCGGTTCTGGGTGGTCTCGCACTGGCTGTGCAGTCCCTGCCCGCACATGAAGCAGTCGCCGCAGCTGATGTTGAACGGTACGACGACCCGGTCGCCGACCTTCAGCTGCTGCACCCCCGGCCCCACCTCCTCGACGATGCCCATCGGCTCGTGGCCGACGATGTCGCCGGGCGTCATGAACGGCGCCAGCGGTTCGTACAGGTGGAGGTCGGAGCCGCAGAGCCCCGTCGTGGTGACGCGGATGATCGCGTCCGTGGGATCGATGATCTTCGGGTCCGGCACCTCTTCGACGCGGATGTCTCGGACTCCCTGCCAGGTGACTGCTCGCATTGTGAGCGAGTACCCGGGTGGTGGAGGCGTATCCGGCGGTGGGGCCGGATGATCCCGCTGCCCCTACCGAATCGAAGGTAAAGACCGGCGTTCTCCAGCATCGGTCCCCGCCGAGGTCCACCATGCCAGGAGGGGGACCGGAAGGGAGCCGGTGCGATGGAGGATCACCTGGACCCAGCACCGCCCCGGCCTGGTCCGGCGACCAGGCTCTGGCGGCTCTTCGTCGGCGAGCGGGTGACGCCGCCGGAGGCGACCCGCACCGTCCACCTGCGTCCCGAGCGCCGCAAGTACGGCGTCGGGGTCGTCCTGACACTCCTCGTGGCCGCTCTGCTGGCACTCAACGAGGTGAACGGGCTGTCCCGCGGCTTCGTGGCGGGCACCGAGGCAGCGATCGACTTCCGCCGGCTCTCCGGGCTCCCGACCGACGTGGTGCGGCAGTCGTGGGGGCTGCCGATGGCCACCGACGACCTGGTGGCGTGGAACCGGCTGCTGCGCTGCTTCCTCGTGGTCGACGTCGTGTTCATCGCGGTCTACGCCCGGCTGCTGGTCCTGGTGGTCCGCTCCGCCTTCGTGCCACGCACGTGGTGTCCCGTGCTGCGCAACGTGGTCTGGGGGCTGTGCGTCGCGGACGTCGTCGAGAACGTGCTGATGTGGGTGTCCGGCAACGGCCGGGTGGGCGCAGGGCCGTTCGGCGGCTACGACCCGAATCCCGCGCTGTGGGTGGCCACGGGCGTCAAGTGGGCTGCGGTCGCGGTGGTCGTCGCCCTGCTCGCCCTGTCGGTGGTTGTGCGGGACCGCGGCGAGGTGGTCGCGCCGTGGCGCCGGGCACTGTGGATCCAGCGGTACTCGCTGCTCGCCTTCCTCCCGGTCGCGGCACTCGCCTGCCTCCCCGTGCCGAAGGTCGGCGACCAGGTGCCGGACATCGAGCGCCGCTGGCTGGAGCACGGCGCCGAGGCCGGGCACATGGCCTTCGCAGCCGTGGCGGCGCTCGTCGTCGTGGCCGCGATCTTCTTCCTCGGCCGGCTCCGTGCGGACTGCGCGTTCAGGCGCAGCCACGATGCACGGACGGACGGGCACGCCTGGCCGTGGTACCACCCGGAGGGCCAGCCCCGTCACGCCCCGCTGTGGCACTGGCTGCTCGCGCCGGCCCTCGCCGTGCTGCTGCTCGTGCTGGCGCTGGCGAACGACTGGCCGGTCGACGGACGCCGGTTCGCGATCTTCTGCCTCATCACCGTAGCCGTGCCGGTCCTGTCCTGCCTCGCTCGCTGGCGCTTCCAGGTGGCCGGCAAGGACGGCGGTGGCCAGAGCCCTGCTGCGCGGCCCGGCCCGCCGGTCGACCCGGCGAAGGTGATGGCCGTCGGCGACGTCCTCGCCATCGCGGCGGTGGCGGCCATGGGCCTGGGCATGATGCGCGCCTGGACCGGGGTGCTCGCCGTCGGCGTCACGAAGGACGACGTCGACGTGCCGTGGGGCTGGTGGGTCGCCCTGATGGCGGCGGTCGGCGCCGCCGTCGCACCGTGGTGGGCCGCCAACCGGCTGCTGTCGAGGCTCGATGCGGCCGTGCACCCCGACCGGACCACCGGGCTCGCGGCGTGGGCCACCCCCACGGCACCGCTCTGCGAGGTGGACGGGACCACGTGCGTCACCGGGCGGACCAGCCACGGCCTCCGGGTCCTGCTCCTCGTCGCGTCCGGCGCCGTGCTCGGCTGGATGGCGTTCGACCCGATCGGCTGGGCCACCACCGTCGGCGTCGTCGCCGCCGTGACGCTCGCCCTCGGTGCGCTCATGGTGCTGCTCGGCGTCGTGGTCGCCTACTCCCAGGAGACCCGTCCGCCGGAGGCGCTGCTGGTCGTCCCGCGGCCCTGGCTGACGGCGACGCCGATCGTGCCGTTCGTCGTGGTCGGGCTGTTCCTCAACGCCCAGCTCGGCTCGTCCACCTTCGTCCACGGCATCGGCCAGGACGGCCTGCCCCACCAGGTGGTCCCCGCGCGACCGACACTCGCCGAGGCGTTCCGGACCTGGGTCGACGGCACCACGGGCTGCGTCGTCCCCGATGCAGTGGGCGTGGTCGTCGACGGCAAGGAACAGTCCTCCGACGTCCGGCCGATGCTGATGCTCGCCGCCGAGGGTGGCGGCATCCGGGCGACGTACTGGACGGCGCTCGGGCTGGAGGAGGTCGCGGACGCCGGCGGCAGCTGCGGGCAGGACCTGACCCTCTTCTCCACCGGCGCGAGTGGTGGCTCGCTCGGCCTCACCATCGGGCGGTACGACGACGAGGCGGTCCGCGGCCCCGACTCCCTCGGGGCCGGTGCCGTCACCCTCGTCACCGGTGACCTCGTCGCGACCGCCACCGGCCTCCGGCTCGGCACGCCACCCGCCGACACCCACCCCGACGGGAGCGACCGGGCTGCCGTCATGCAGGAGGTCTGGCGGCGGGCCTGGGAGGACGCCGGCATCGACGACGGTGCCGCCGCGCACCGGTTCGTCGAGGAGGCCGACACGGCGCCTGCCTCGGTCACCGGGCACCTCGTCCTGACCTCCACCGACTCCTACGACGGCTGCCGTGCGCTGTGGAGCCAGGTCGACCTCTCCCCCGCCGAGCTCAGCGCCGCGCCGGAGATGACCGAGCGGAGCAACGCCCCTGGTTGTGGTGCGGGTGGGCCCGGCCCGAACAGCTACGACGTCCTCGGTGCCTTCGGTTCCCCCGAGGAGAGCACGGGGAGCGACGGCAGTGGCGGCACCGACGGCACTGACGACGACCAGCGCTGCCTCGGCAACGTCAGCGCCCTCACCGCGGCGCTGGTCTCCGGCCGCTTCCCCTACGTCACGCCGTCCGCCGTGGTCGGCCCGTGCCGCGGCTTCACGCAGACGCCGCTGGTCGACGGCGGGATCGCCGACAACACCGGCCTGGGCACCATCAACGACCTCGCCCCGCAGTGGGGCGCACTGGTCCGGGCGCACAACGACCAGGTGCTCGCCGACGGGACCGGTGCGCTGGTGGTGCCGATGGTGGTCTACCTCGACAACGGGCCGGCCACGAGCTTCGGCATCCGCCAGCGCGGCCGGACGGTCTCCGAGAGCCTGGTCCCGCTGTGGGCGATCGGTGCCGCCACCACCCGCCGCTCGTCGACCCAGGCCCTGCTCCAGCAGGCAGCCGACGCCGCCGAGGGCTTCCTGTGCTCCGCACCGAGCGTGCCCGGCACGGACCCGACGCCGTGCGAGCAGCTGCTCTCCGCGCAGGCGCCCCAGCCGCAGGTGTTCGTCGTGCACCAGGCCACCCAGCCCACGCTGTCGGCGCCGCTGGGGTGGGTGCTCTCCGACGCCAGCGTCAGCGACCTCGTCTCCGACGTCGCGGAGGCGCGGGCGACCGGGTGCGGGTCATCCACGCAGGCGGACCCGGTCTGCGTCGACGGCCACGGCACGCTGGGTGACCTCCGCGACCGGCTCGCGCCGCTGCGAAAGGGCAGCTGAGGGCGGGTACCCGTGGTTCGAGCGACCGGACCCCGGGTTTGTCGGCGGCCCACCCCGGTCTTTCTCGGTTCGCCCTACCCCCGGCGACGACGTACCTACGCTCGCCGGAGGAGGGAGACATCAACAATCCGCGCGCTGGTCGCGCCTTCTCGATGGGATCCAAGTGATGCAGCTCCAACCCAGCCGGCTCCGCAGGGCCGCCGTCCTCGCAGGCGTCGTCGTCCTCGGCAGCGTCGGCCTCGCTTCAGCCGATGTCACCACTGGCAACGCCGACGAGTTCACTGCGTGTGTCCACAAGACGAACGGAAAGGTCCGCATCATCGAGAGCGATGGCGGCGGATGCACCACTCAGGAGGTGCAGGTGACCTGGGGTGCGACCGGACCGCAGGGACCGGCCGGACCTCAGGGCGAGAAGGGCGAGCCCGGCGAGCAGGGCCCCCGGGGCGAACAGGGTCCCCAGGGTCCGCAGGGCGAGCAGGGACCCCGAGGTGACCAGGGTGCTCAAGGCCCTCGGGGCGAGCAAGGCCCGACCGGCCCGCAGGGACCGGCAGGTCCCGTCCACCAGGTGACCGGAGTCATCCTTCCCAGCTGTGAGCTGCAGGTTCCGATTGCCGGGGTGAGCGTCACGACGAACGGCCCCAACGGATGCACGATCAGCTTCGACGGGTCGCTCTTCACCTTCGCTCCCCTGCTCATCCTGACGCCGATCGGCGGGGACAACCCGACGTCGATCACCGAGGGCGGCGACGCGGGAGGGTGGACGGCGAACTACTCCTTCGCGTCCTCCCCGCCGCTCGTCAACTTCATCGCCAGCCAGGCGAGCCAGTGAGGCGGTGAGCTGGTGACGGCGCGGGACCACCACGTCCCGCGCCGTCCGGGCTGACACGACCCCGGGACGGCTGGTGCCGCCGGGTCGCCGGGAAGCCCGGCGAATCGCCCTGAAATGCGGAACGGCCCTGGCCCCTGCGTCTCCGCAGGCCAGAGCCGGTCCTTCGGTCGGGCTGACAGGATTTGAACCTGCGACCCCTTGACCCCCAGTCAAGTGCGCTACCAAGCTGCGCCACAGCCCGAAGCTCCAGCAGGATCGCCGCCGGAGCGAACGGAACACTACCGCAGCCGGGGGGCCGGGCCCGAATCGGCCTCCCGGCGCGTCACCGGAAGTCACGGGAGGACTGGCGGGCCTGGAGGGCGTCGCCGGTGCCGGGCAGGACGGTGTCGAGGGTCTCAACGCGGTCGGCGACGAGGTTGGTGACGCCGTCCTGGCGCTCGACGACGCCGCGGATCACGACGGCGACCTTGTTGCGGGCGGCCTGGCGGTGGGCCTTCATCACGCCCGGGGAGCAGACGACGTTGAGCATGCCGGTCTCGTCCTCGAGGTTGAGGAAGGTGATGCCGCTGGCGGTGCCGGGGCGCTGGCGGTGGGTGACCAGCCCGGCGACGTGGACGCGGCGGCCGGCCTCGGTGGTGGACAGCTCCCCCACCGACCGGATCCCGGCCGCGGTGAGCTGCTCGCGGAAGTGCTCGACCGGATGGACGTCGGTGGAGATGCGGGTGGACCACAGGTCGGCGAGGGTCACCTCCATCGCGCTCATCCCGGGCAGCGACGGTGGCGCGGGGGCCGGGGTGCTGCCGGGCAGCTGCCCGTCGTGCTCGGCGTAGCCGGCCATCCAGATCGCCTGCCGGCGGTCAAGGCCGAGGGAGTCGAAGGCGCCGGCGGTCGCCAGCGCCTCCAGCTGGGCCGTGGTCAGCCCGGCCCGGCGGGAGAGGTCCGGCAGGTCGGCGTACGGCGCCGTGGCGCGCTCGGCCACGATCCGCTCGGCGAGCTCCTTGCCGATCCCCTTGACCGAGTCGAGGCCCAGGCGCACGGCCAGCCCGTCGTCGTAGCGGTGGCGGTCGGCGCCGTGCGGCGGGCACGGCTCGAGCCCGGCCTGGGCGCCGGAGCAGGCGATGTCGGGCGGCAGCACGCTCACCTGGTGCCGTCGGGCGTCGGCGACGAGGGACTGCGGGGAGTAGAAGCCCATCGGCTGGTTGCGCAGCAGGCCGGCGAGGAAGGCGGCCGGGTAGCGCAGCTTGAACCACGACGAGGCGTAGACCAGCAGGGCGAAGCTCAGCGCGTGCGACTCGGCGAAGCCGAAGCCGGCGAAGGAGAGGATCTTGACGTAGATCGCGTCCGCGCGGTCGCCGGTGATCCCCTTGCGGGCCATGCCCTCGTAGAGCCGGCCCTTGACCTTCTCGATCCGTTCGACGCCGCGCTTGGAGCCCATCGCGCGGCGCAGCAGGTCGGCGTCGTCGGCGGTGCAGTCGCCCAGCGCGACCGCCATCGCCATCAGCTGCTCCTGGAAGAGCGGGACGCCGAGGGTGCGCCCCAGGATCGGCTCGAGCAGCGGGTGGTCGTAGGTGACCGGCTCGCGGCCCATCGCGCGGCGGATGTAGGGGTGGACCGCCCCACCCTGGATCGGCCCCGGGCGGATCAGCGCGATCTCGATGGCCAGGTCGTAGAAGCGGCGCGGCTTGAGGCGCGGCAGCGTCCCGATCTGGGCGCGGGACTCGACCTGGAAGACGCCGATGGAGTCGGCGCGGCAGAGCATGTCGTAGACCTCGGGCTCCTCCTTCGGGATGGTCTCCAGGGTCCAGCGGCGTCCGGTGTGCTCCTCGATCAGCCGCATCATGTGGTCGAGGGCGCCGAGCATGCCGAGGCCGAGCAGGTCGAACTTCACCAGCCCCATCGACTCGCAACCGTCCTTGTCCCACTGCAGCACCGTGCGTCCGGGCATCCGTGCCTTCTCGATCGGGCACACCTCGCCGATCGGGCGCTCGGTGAGCACCATCCCGCCGGAGTGGATGCCGAGGTGGCGCGGGGCTCCCATCAGCTCCTCGGCGAGCCCGGCGACCTGGTCGGGGATGCCCAGGCCCTTCTCGACCTCGCTCCCCCACCCGTCGATCGACTTCGACCACGCGTCCTGCTGGCCGGGCGAGAAGCCCAGCGCCTTGGCCGCGTCGCGCACCGCCATCCGCGGCCGGTAGCTCACGACGTTGCACACCTGGGCGGCGTTGCGGCGGCCGTAGGTGTCGTAGACCCACTGGATGACCTCCTCGCGGCGGTCGGAGTCGAAGTCGATGTCGATGTCCGGCTCCTCCTCGCGGTGCTGGGAGATGAACCGCTCGAAGGGCAGGTCGAAGTAGACCGAGTCGATGGCGGTGATGCCGAGCGCGTAGCAGACCGCGGAGCTGGCCGCCGACCCCCGGCCCTGGCAGAGGATCCCCCTGCTGCGGGCGAAGGCGACGATGTCGTGGACGATGATGAAGTAGCCGGCGAAGTCCTTCTGCAGGATCACCTGCATCTCCGCATCAACCCGCTGCCGCGCCTTCGCCTCGAGGTCGCGGCCGGCGTAGCGCTGGGCGAAGCCCTGCTCGACCAGGTGGCGCAGGTGCTCGCCGGCGGTGCGGCCCTCGGGGATGCCCTGCTTGGGCAGTCGCGGCGAGGCCTTGCGGAGGTCGAAGGCCAGCTCCCGCGCGAGGACGACGGACCGGCCGACCACGTCGGGACGGTGGCCGAAGCGCTCCAGCACCTCCGCCCCGCTGCGCAGGTGGGCGCCACCGGACAGGTCGAGCCAGCCCTCGAGCTCGGCGATGCTGCGCCGCGCCCGCACCGCCGCCATCGCCGCGGCCAGCCGCCGGCCGTCCGGGGTGGCGTGGTGCACGTTGCCGGTGGCGACCGCAGGCAGGCGCCGGTCGTCGGCGATCCGGGCCAGCAGCTCGTTGGTCTCGTCGGCGCCGGGCAGGTCGCTGGTGATCAGCTCCACGACGACGTGCTCGCGGCCGAAGCGGTCGACGAGCCGGTCGAGCTCCTCGGCGGCGGCGCGCGGGCCGTGGGTGGCGAGCGCCTGGCGCACCGTGCCCTTGCGACAGCCGGTGAGCACCAGCCAGTACCCCCGGCCGCGCTCGGCGAGCTCGTCGAGGTCGTGCACGGGGCTGCCCTTCTCCGGTGCACGCAGCCCGGCCTCGGTGATCGCCCCGGAGAGCCGGTGGTAGCCCTCGACCCCGCGGGCCAGCACCAGCAGGTGGCTGCCCTCAGGGTCGGGCACGCCGTTCTGGGTGCGGGCCAGGCCCAGCGACAGCTCGGCGCCGTAGACGGTCGGCAGGTCGTAGTCGCGCCCCGCCTCCGCGAACAGCGGCGCCCCGGCGAACCCGTCGTGGTCGGTCAGCGCCAGCGCGTACAGCCCGAGCCGGGCGGCCTCGCGGACCAGGTCGACGGGGCTGCTCGCCCCGTCGAGGAAGCTGAAGTGGCTGTGGCAGTGCAGCTCGGCGTACGGCGTCGCGTCGGACGGCCGGGCGATCTGCTCCGGCTCCTCGCGCGGTCGCTTGCGCCGCGAGACGGGTGCCTCGAAGGCCGGCGCCCGCCCGGACAGCCGCCGCTCGATCTCCCGCCACGGGACGGGTGGGTTGTTCCATCCCATGACCCGATCCTAGTCGAACACCTGTTCGACAGGAACCCGGCTGCGTGGCCTGGCCCACGGCGTGCGTATCACGCTGGGGGCCGTGGTTCGCCGAGACCTCGCCGCTCCCCTACGGTTGGACCGTGAAGGCGTTGCTGCTCGAGAACATCCACCCTGCTGCCGTCGAGTACCTGGAGGGCCGCGGCTACGACGTGGACCTCCGCGCGGGGTCGATGTCCGAGGACGAGCTGGTCGCCGCCCTGCCGGGTGTGCAGCTGCTCGGGATCCGCTCCAACACCAACGTCACGGCGAAGGTCCTCGACTCGGCGCCCGACCTGCTCGCGGTCGGCTGCTTCTGCATCGGCACCAACCAGGTCGACCTCACCGCGGCCGCCGAGCGCGGCACCGGGGTGTTCAACGCGCCGTACTCCAACACCCGCAGCGTGGTCGAGCTGGTGATCGCCGAGATCATCGCGCTGGCCCGCCGCCTGCCGGAGAAGACCCAGCGCATGCACGACGGCATCTGGGACAAGTCCGCCAAGGGCAGCCACGAGGTCCGCGGCCGCACCCTCGGCATCGTCGGCTACGGCAACATCGGCACCCAGCTGTCGACCGTCGCCGAGGCGATGGGCATGAACGTCGTCTTCTACGACACCGCCGACCGCCCCGCGCACGGCACCGCCCGCCGCCTGCGGTCCCTGGACGCGCTGCTCGCCGAGTCCGACGTGGTCAGCCTCCACGTCGACGGCCGCCCCGGCAACGCCGGCTTCTTCGGCGCCGCGGAGTTCGCGAAGATGAAGCCACGGGCGATGTTCATCAACGCCTCGCGCGGCATGGTCGTCGACTACGACGCGCTGCGGGAGAACGTGCTGTCCGGCCACATCGCCGGCGCCGCGGTCGACGTCTTCCCGGCCGAGCCGAAGAAGCAGGGCGACCCGTTCGACTCCGTGCTGCGCGGCCTCGACAACGTGATCCTCACCCCGCACATCGGTGGCTCCACGCAGGAGGCGCAGGAGGAGATCGGCGGGTTCGTGGCGGAGAAGCTGGCCCGCTTCGCCCTCGAGGGCAGCACCGCGCTGTCGGTCAACCTCCCCGAGGTGCAGCCGGGCGGGCTCACCCCGGGCCACCGGATCGGCTTCCTGCACCACAACGTCGCGGGCGTGCTGGCCGAGCTCAACGCCGCCTTCGCCGACGCGGGCGACAACGTCGTGGCGCAGCACCTCTCCACCCGTGATCGCCTCGGGTACGTCGTCACCGACGCCTCCGAGCCGCTGACGACCGAGGCCGTGGAGACCCTGCGCAGGTCCGAGCACTGCGTGTGGGTGCGCACCTGGTAGTCCCCCTGCCGCTGGACCTGCGGGACCCACTGGCCCCGCTGGGGTCGCATGGCGGGCCTGGGAGCGGGTAGCGCGTCCCCATGGGACGTGACGACGAGCGGATCAACGAGCGCGCCGAGCTCCTCCCCGAGGAGGTGGAGGCGGGCAGCGCGGACCCCGAGGCGCAGGCCGAGGCCATCCTGGCGGAGTCCGACGAGCGGGTCGACGACCCGGAGGGCACCCGCAGCGGGAGCAGCCAGACCCCCGGCCCGGACGGCGCCGCGGGCGAGGAGAACCGTCAGGCCGGCGCGMCCGGCTGACGCAGGATGGTGCGCAGCCTCGCCGGCTCCACCCGGCGGGGATCGCTGAGGTAGACCTCGTGGTGGCGCCCGGTCATCCGCAGGCCCTGGCCGGGGATGAACTCGTCGTGCATGTGCGCGAGCACCGGGCCCTCGTCGTCGTAGGACCCCACGTGGAGGGTCTGCACGCAGGTGCCCTCCTCCAGCAGCTCGAGCCGGACCCGGTCCAGCGCCACGGGCGGGTCCTTGCGACCCACCTCGACCAGCGCGGCGTCGTACAGCTCCTGCGGGACGTGGTCGGGAACCATCAGCATCACCGTCCAGCTCCAGCGTGACTTGTCGCGCGCGGAGGTGAACACGGCCATGTCGTCGGCCCACCACAGCGCCTCCAGCGGCGGGACGACGTAGTCGTGGTCGAGCTGCTTCTTGCTGGCGAACTTCACCTTGTACGCCACCGGGTAGAGCGCGGCCAGGGCGTCGGCGTACGCCGGTGCGGTGTTCGGGTCGCCCTGCCCGTCGACCATCAGGTAGCGCAGCGGCGGCACCTCCAGGACGCGGAGCTCCCCGCGCCTGGCCCGGTAGCAGTCGAACTCCTTCTTCGGGTCGGTCTTCACTGTCGGACCCCTGGATGATCATGGACCAGCGCCGGACCTCCCGGCGCACACGGGACAACTGTGCCCGAACGAACCCTGAGGTGGCGACAGTGACCGACGGTGCCCGAGCCGCCGGTGGTGCACGCCGTCGGGCAGGCCAGGGCCGGTGGCTGGCGTGCTGGCGCGCCGGAGGCCGGGCAGTACCTCTAGTCGGACGCCGCCGTCGCTAGGATCCTGCCGCCTGCCGGCGGAGGTCCCGGCGTCGCCCTCCGGGAGGTTGCTCCATGTCCGCACGTCGTCCCTGCGCTGCCGGCAAGGTGGCGGGAGCCGCGCTCCTCGCCGCGGCGCTCGCCATCCAGCCCGTGCCGACGTCTGCCGCGACGCCCACCGTGACCGGGTCGTTCGACGCCGGCGGCTTCCTCTACCGCCACAGCAGTGCGACGTGCCCCGCGACGGCCGCGGGCGACACGACCACGGCCCCCGTCGCCCTGCCCGCCGACGGTGCGTGGCACACGACGACCGGGGGATCCGGCGTGCGTACCTACGCCGGCACCCGGTGGAGCCGGTCGGTGTCCACGACCGCGCGGATCACCCGGGACGCTCGCGGTGGCGTGCGCGTCGACGTGCGCGCCAACGCCGCGTCGTCGATCAGGCCCAACCCCACGGCCACCTGTGGCTTCGACGACGAGGTCGCAGGGACCGCCGAGGTCGAGGTGACGCTGCCGGTCGCGTCGTGGGTGGTGGCGCGGAGCCGCGTGCTGGACCAGGCCGGGAACGGGCAGGCCCACGGCCACGTCGGCGTCAGCAACTGGCCCGGCCCGCTCCGCCTCGACGTCACCACGGGCGGCACGACGAAGCCGAAGAGGTTCCCCGCCGGCACCTACGACGCCACCTTCTACAGCGGCGCCCGTACCTCGGTCTCGACCGGCACCACGGCCGCGAAGGCCCACGACGCCACGGTCCTCAGCTCGGCGACCTTCATGCCTGTCGGCACCCGCCGCACCCTCCGCGGCAACGGCCGATCGCTCCTCGTCCCGGGCCACCGTCGGTGCGCGACCCACAGCGTCCGGGTCGCCTTCAGCGCGGCCCTGCGCGCCCGGGCCCGCGCGATCACGATCACCGTCGACGGCACCCGTCGCGTCCGGCTCACCGGGAAGGGGGTGGACCGGTCCGCGCTCGTGCTGCGCAAGGTCGCGCCGCGGACCGCGGGCGTCGTGCGCGCGAGCGTCGTGCTCCGGTCCGGGGCGCGCAGGACGATGACGACGACCTCCTGGCCCTGCACCTGATCCCTGCCGGGCCCTACCCGAGACGGCGGGCGATCTCGTCGAGGACGCCCTTGCGGCTCTTCCCGGCGACCTCCTGCTCGCGCAGCCGGCGCAGGTCGGCCGCGTCGAGCCCGTCCAGCTGCTCCTTCGCCTGCGCGACGGTCAGCGTCGACAGGTCGGGCAGCGCACGACCGGTCGACGCCCGACGCCCCGGCACCCGGATCGGGGCGCTGCGCACGGTCTGGGAGACCGTCTCGGCGATCCGCCCGGCGGTCGCGCGCACCGGCGCGGTCGCGGTGGCGGTGATGCCGTCGAGGACCTGCAGCAGCGTCTGCGAGTAGGCCCGGCTGGCGCTGAGCAGCTGGGACACGAGGTTGTCGGCCTCGGCGCGCGACAGCGACCCGCGGGCCACGAGGTCGTCGACGAGGTCGTGCAGCCGGCTGGTCTGCACGGTGACGCTCTGCTCGAGCGCACCGCGCAGCGCCTCGAGGTTCCGTGCGACCAGGTCCGCCGGGTTGCCGCTGCGCGCCATCAGGTCACCTCCGGTTGCGTGTCCTCGCAGGGTAGACCGGATCTCAGTCGGGGGCGACGACCACGGTCCAGGCGATCGCCTTGGCCGAGGACACGCTCGCGGTCGCCGAGCGGGCCGCCCACGGACCAGCGGGCACCGGGCCGCCGTCCGCCACGACCGCGGACACCTGGCCGTTCCCGCTGCCGCCGCTGCTGGTCCGCCGCGCGGCGAGCCCGCCCGGGAGGGTCCACGTCGCCGTGGCGTTGATCTTGGTCGCCCACTGGTGGACGACGCGCGACCCGCTCGTCGCGACCGTCGTCGCCGGCGCGGCATGGCTGGTGCCGGAGCCGGTCTCGACCTGGGCGGTCGCGCTGGTGGCCGCGCCGCCGTCGTACACGACCAGGGTGGCGTCGACCTTGCTGGTGGCGTCGAACGTGACGCTCACCGTCGAGCCTGCAGTGCCGGCGACGGCGGTGCGGGTGTAGACCCACGAGCGCACGTCGGTGTCGCTGGCGGTGCCCAGCAGCGTCCAGCCGGCCGGGGTGGTGGCCGTGCCGAGCCGGTTGATGGTGACGAACAGGACGAGCACGTCGCCCACCTCCGTCGCCGCAGGTACGACGACCGGGGCCGTCGTGGAGTTGCGGGTCGTGCCGCTCGACGCCCGGTGGGTGACCGCCGTGCCGCCGGGGCTCGAGGTGGCGGTGACCTGGACGGTGGTCGTGGCGGTCGCGCCGTCGTCGTCGGTGACGGTCAGGCCGACGGTGTAGGTGCCTGCGGAGGCGTAGGTGTGGGTGGGGTTCGGGCCGGTGCCGGTGGTCCCGTCGCCGAAGGTCCACGACCAGCCGGTGACGGTGCCGTCGGTGTCGGTGGCGGTGGTGCCGGAGAAGGAGCAGGCCAGCTGGTCGCACGACCCGGTGGCGCGGGCCACCGGCGGCTGGTTGGCCGGCGGCGTCCCGGTCGAGGAGATCGCGACGGAGAACTCGGCGCCGCCGCTGACCTTGCGGGCGTCGGCGAGCCCGGTCACGGTGACGGCGGACGCGCGGCTGGTCACGGTGCCGTCGCCCAGCTGTCCGGAGGTGTTGTGCCCCCACGCCCGCACGGTGCCGTCGGCGAGGGCGGCGAGGCCGTGGTCCCGCCCGGAGCCGATGCTGACCGCCCCGGTGACGCCCTGGACGAGGACCGGGCGGGTGCGCTGGGTCTTGGTGCCGTCGCCCAGCTCGTTGCGGTAGTTGCGCCCCCACGCGGCCACCTGCCCGTCCGCGCGCAGCGCGTAGGAGTGGTGCGCACCACCGGCGACCATCGTCATCCCGGTGGCCACCTGGACCGGCGTGGTCCGGTCGGTGGTGGTGCCGTCGCCGAGCTGGCCGTAGGCGTTCCACCCCCAGGCCCACACCGAGCCGTCCGCCCGCAGTGCGAGGCCGTGGTCACGGCCGCCGGCGACCTGCACGACGTCGGTGAGGCTGCCGACCCGCACCGGGGTGGACCGGTTGGTGGTGGTGCCGTCGCCGAGCTGTCCGTCGCCGTTGAGGCCCCATGCCCACACGGATCCGTCAGTGCCGATGGCGTAGCTCATGTCGCGGCCGGCAGCGACGTACGCCCAGGTCCGGGTCCCGCCGATGCGGACGGGCCGGTTGCGCGTGGTGGTCGTGCCGTCGCCGAGCTGGCCGGCGTGGTTGTAGCCCCAGGTCCACACCGACCCGTCGCTGCGCAGGGCGAGCGAGTGGTAGTGGCCGGTGGAGACCTGGACGACGTCGGTGAGGCCGCTGACCGTCGCGGGCGTCGGGCGCTGGCCGCCGGTGGTAACGCCGCCCAGCTGGCCCATCTGGTTGCTGCCCCAGGTGACCACGGTGCCGCCGGCGCGCAGGGCAACGGCGTGCTCGCGGCCGGTGTGCACGTCCACCGCGTCGGTCAGCCCGCTCACGGGTGCGGCGAGGCGGTGCGCGGTGGTGGTGCCGTCGCCGAGCTCGCCGAAGGCGTTGCCGCCCCACGCCCGGACCGTGGCCGGGGGCACCGGGGAGGGGGCGGACTCGGCCGCCGGGAGGGGGCCGGCGACGAGCGCCGCGACGAGGGCGACGAGGAGGCAGGTGACGCCGAGGACGAGGGTGAGCAGCCGCGAGCGCTCCGGGTCGCGGTGACCCCACGGTGCCAGGTGCATGGCTGTTCCTCCCTCGGGCTCCCTGCTCCGAGGCTAGGAATTCCGCGGCCGCCCCGCGTCATCCAGATTGGGCACCTTCGCGACGCTCAGGCGTCGGCCACCGCCGCGGCGAGCTCGGCCCGGGAGCGGACGCCGAGCTTCGTGTAGACCTTGCGCAGGTGGTACTCCACGGTCTTCGGGCTGAGGAAGAGTGCGGCCGCGGCCTCGCGGGTGGTGCGTCCGTCGGACAGCAGCAGCGCGACCTGCAGCTCCTGCGGGGTCAGCGCCGCGACCCCGCCCAGCGCGCGCTCGGGGACCCGCTCCCCGGTCAGGTCGAGCTCGGTCGCGGCGAGGTCGGCCCACGGCTCGGCGCCGAGGTCGGCGAAGACCGCGAGGGCGGCGCGGAGGTGCTCGCGGGCGTCGACCCGGCGACCGGTCCGGCGCAGCCGTTCGCCGTACGCCAGCTCCGTGCGGGCCGCCTCGAACAGGTCCGGGGTGTCGCGGTGCAGCACCAGTGCCTCGGCGAACAGGTCGTCGAAGTCGTCGGCGACCATCGCGCTCGCGCGCCGGGCCCGGGCGGCCGCCCACGGCTGCCCCTCGGCGTCGGCCGCCGCGAGGTGCGGCGGCACCAGCAGCCCAGCCTCCTCGGTCCGCCCGAGGCGCACCAGCGCCGCCACCAGCTCCGGCACGGGCGAGATGTCCGGGTCGGCCATCTCGTGCTGCGACTGCAGCTCCTCCGCCTCCCGCAGCGACACCAGCGCGGCGCCGGGATCCGGCGCCGCGAGGGCCAGGTCGCCGAGCGCAAGCAGGCACCAGACCTCCGCTGCGCGGATGTCCCGGCTGCGGGCGAGGCGGCGCGCCTCCCCGGCGTGCGCCCGGCACTCCTCCGCGCGCCCGGTGCGCGCCTCCAGCCAGGCCAGGCCCGCCAGGCACATGGCGAGCTCCGCGGTCTGGCCGGTGTCGCGCGCCAGCCGGATCGCCTCGGTGTAGTCCGCCGCGGCACGGCGCCAGCCGTCGCTCGTCGCGCCGTCGCGAGAGACCTGGAAGAGCAGCCCCGGCATGGCGCCGACACCGGCCCGGTCCCGGGCCTCGGTGACCCGCTTGCGCAGCTCGTGCCCGGTGCCGACGTCGCGGATAAACAGCGGCGCGTACATCAACCACGAGGACCCGCGGGGGTCGACCGCGAGCCCCGGCTCCTCCGCGAGCAGGGGTACGGCGGCGCGCAGCTCCGCCCTCCCGCCGGTCCCGGCGAGCACCCTGGCCACACCGAGCGCCAGGGTGCCCAGCGCCCGGGCCCGACGGGTGGTGGCGTGCGCCAGCGCGGCCGTCACCTCGTCCACCAGGCGCCGGCTGACGGCTCCGTCGCCGAGGAAGAAGTTGGCGTGCATGGCCTCGGCCAGGAGCAGCACCCGCTCGTCGACGTCGTCGACGTCGTCGACGGCGTCCGCGGCCTCCTCGAGCAGGGCGATCCCGTCCTGCAGGGAGCCGCTGCGCACCGCGATGGTCGCCCGCAGCGCCAGCACCCGGGGCTCCCCGGCGGCGCCGTCGAGCAGGGCCAGGGCCCGGCGCGGGAGCCCCGCGCTCCAGGCCGTCTCCGCCGCCGTCAGCAGGCGGGCGTCCCGGTCGCCGCCGCGAGTGCTGAGGAGCCCTACGCCCGCGAGTGGCTCAACGCCCAGGCCGCAGGCGGTTACGTCGCCTACGACCCCGCCACCACCACCTACACGCTGCCGCCGGAGCAGGCGGTCGCCCTCACCGTCGAGGACAGCCCCGCCTTCCTGCCGGGCTTCTTCCAGATCGCGCTCGGCACCGTGCACGACACCGCCGACGTCATCGAGGCGGCCCGCAGCGGCGCCGGAGTCGGGTGGCACGAGCACGACACCGACGTCCACGTCGGCTGCGAGCGGTTCTTCCGGCCGAGCTACCACGCGCACCTCGTCGCCGAGTGGTTGCCCGCGCTCGACGGTGTGGTCGACCGGCTCCAGCAGGGCACGACCGTCGCCGACGTCGGCTGCGGGCACGGCGCCTCGACCATCCTGATGGCGCAGGCCTTCCCCGCCTCGCGCTTCGTCGGCTCCGACTACCACCCCGAGTCGATCGCGGTCGCCCGGGAGCGGGCCGCCGCCACAGGCGTCGCGGACCGGGTGAGCTTCGAGGCGGCTCGGGCCGACGGCTTCACCGGCGAGGGCTACGGACTGGTCACCATGTTCGACTGCCTGCACGACATGGGCGACCCCGTGGGCGCCGCCCGGCACGTGCGCAGCCGGCTGGCCGACGACGGCACCTGGATGGTGGTCGAGCCGATGGCCGGTGACCACGTCGAGGACAACCTCAACCCGGTGGGCCGCGCCTACTACGGGTTCTCGACCCTGCTGTGCACGCCGTCCTCGCTCTCGCAGGACGTCGGGCTGGCCCTGGGCACCCAGGCCGGACCGGGACGGATCGCCGCAGTCACGACCGCGGGCGGCTTCACCCGGTTCTCGCGGGTGGCGACGACGCCGTTCAACCAGGTCTTCGAGGTCAGGCCCTGACGGCGGGCCCGGTCAGGAGCACACTGGACGACGAGGGAGGCGGACCCATGGCGAGCAACCAGCCGACAGGCCAGCAGGCGGGCGTGGCACGGCACCGCCCGTGCCCACCGGACCGCTCCGGCGTGGTCGTGCGTCACGGCGTGGAGATCGCCTGGGACGTGCACGACGGCCCCGACGGCCCAGACGGTGGTGCCGCCGGGAGCAGGTCGACGATCCTGCTGCTGCCGACGTGGACCATCGTCGACTCGCGGATCTGGAAGCTGCAGGTGCCCTGGCTGGCACGCCACCACCGGGTGGTGACCTTCGACGGGCGCGGGTCGGGCCGCTCGGGCAGCCCGACGGGCGTGGCGGCGTACACCGACGCGGCCTACGCCGCCGACGCCCTGGCCGTGCTCGACGCCACCGGCACCGAGCGGGCGCTGGTGGTGGGCTTCTCCTGCGGGGCCGCGTGGGCCGTCCACCTCGCGGCCGGCCACCCCGAGCGGGTGGCCGGCCTGGTCGCGATCGCACCGTCCTGTGGGCTGTCGGTGCCCAGCCCGGCCCGCGACAAGTTCGCCTTCGACGCGTGCCTCGACAGCAACCGCGGCTGGGCGAAGTACAACGAGCACCACTGGCTGGGCGGCGGGTACGACGACTTCGTCGACTTCTTCGCCCCAGATGCACCACGAGCCGCACTCGACGAAGCAGCGCGAGGACTTCGTCGCCTGGGCCTCGGAGACCGACCCGGCGACCCTGGTCGACACGGTCGCCGGTCGGCTCGGCCTGCACGGCGCCGAGGCCACCCCGCTGGAACCGCTGTGTGCCCGGGTGCAGTGCCCGGTCCTCGTGGTCCACGGCACCGACGACAAGGTGCACCCGGCGGCCATCGGCGGCTCGCTGGTCCTGATGGACGGCGTCGGGCACGCCCCGCCCGCACGGGAACCGGTCCGGGTCAACCACCTCATCGGCGAGCTCGCCGACCGGGTCTTCCCGCGCCCGGTGACGACGACCTGGACCCGCGCACGGGATCGGGGAGGACAGGTAGAGCATGCGCGGGCGACGAGGCGTGGGAGGTCGACCACTTCCTGCACGAGAACCCCGAGCTCGAGAGGTTCCCGTTCGCGTGGATGACCGACTTCGTCGGCTGGCTGCCGATGCCCGACGGTGGCGAGGCGGAAGCCGCGCTGACCGCCGACCACAACGCCGAGATGCTCGAGCAGCGCGAGCGCTACCGGCACCTGCGCGACCGGTCGGTCTTCGTCGGCAACCCCGGCGACGTCGTCGACGCCTCCTTCGGCCCCGGCCTGCCGGGGATCCGGGAGTGGACGCAGGCGCACTTCGACTTCTGCGGCTACGTCCCCGGCTCCGCGCCGCCGACCGAGGAGGAGTCGGCCCGGCTGCGGTCCTCGCTCGGCTACGGCGAGGAGGACGTGGTCTGCCTGGTCACCGTCGGCGGGTCGGGCGTCGGCACGTCGCTGCTGCGACGGGTGCTCGACGCCGTCCCGCTGGCCCGGCGCCTGGTGCCGGGGCTGCACTTCCTCGTGGTCTGCGGACCGCGCATCGACCCGTCGTCGCTCCCCCGGCGCCGCGGGGTGCGGGTCCGGGGCTACCTGCCCGACCTGTACCGCCACCTCGCGGCCTGCGACCTCGCGGTCGTGCAGGGCGGCCTGACCACCTGCATGGAGCTGACCGCGAGCAGGCGGCCGTTCCTCTACGTCCCGCTGCGCCACCACTTCGAGCAGAACTTCCACGTGCGCCACCGCCTCGAGCAGTACGGCGCCGGGCGGTGCGTGCCCTACGAGGACGCCAGCGACCCGGACCTGCTCGCCGAGGCGATCGCCAAGACGGTGCACGAACAGGTGCACTACCGCCCGGTCGAGACCGACGGCGCCGCCCGCGCGGCCGACCTGCTCGCGGCACTGCTCTAGGCCTGCGCGGGCTCAGTCATAGGCGCCCTCCACCTCCCAGCCGCCCGCGCTGCGCCAGCGCAGCAGCCACGCCCGGCCGTCCACCCCGACGACCTGGAAGCGGACGGCCCGGCCGCCGCTGCCCGGCCCGAGCCACCAGGACTCGTTGACCGGCCACGGCCCCGCCCCCGCCCCCCCCCCCCCCCCCCCGGGGGCCCGGGCCCCCCCGGCCCCGCCACGGCTCGCCGGTCACCCGGCCCCGGTCGGTGACCGCGACGACCACCCCGGCCTCGTCGACGACCTCGGCCTCCGGAGCCTCGGCGAAGACCCGGCTCGGCGCCGGCCCGGGCAGCCGGCCCGGCCACGGCCGGTCGACCGGGCGCAGGCCGACCGGTCGCTCGCCCCACGGCACCAGCGCCTGCCGGTCGGCCGGGCCGCGACCGCCCTGCCGGACGGGGACCCGCACGGCGTCGTACCCGACCATGGCCTGGACCCGGGCCACCCCGCGCACGACCTGGTCGTCGGCGCCGCCGCCCCACAGGCCGTCGACGTGGGCGCCGGCCGGCTCGACGGTGTCGGGCAGGAACCGGACCAGGGTCACCGGGGAGGTGATCGTCTCCCCCGTCGACTTGCGGCTGCGCAGCCCGGAGCTCGCCATCCCTGCCTGCAGCTGCCAGTGCACCCGGTCGACGAGGTCGCGCGAGGTGAAGCAGCGCGGGTGCAACCAGGTGCGTGCCGAGACGCCGTCCTCGAACTCGGCCTCGATGCGCACCCCGGTCGCGACGAGCTGGCGCTCGGAGAGGCCGGCGACGAAGCGCTCCGCGGTGGTGCGCACGCTGAAGGTGACCGCCTCCGCGGAGTCGAGAGGAGGCTCGAAGGAGATCTCGCAGGCCAGCTCCGGCGGCGGGGTGCGCGAGGCCAGCCGGGTGACCTCCTCGCCCTGCACCCGGCGCCACACCTCGACGCCGTAGGCGCCGAACCGGTTGCTGACCGAGGCGGGCGAGAGCGCGGCGAAGTCGCCGAGCAGGACCAGGCCCAGCCGGCGCAGCAGGTCGGCCAGCTCGGCCCCCTCGGGGCCGTCGTCGGCGAGCACCGTCACCGGCAGCCCGCGCAGGAACTCCGCCGATCCGCCGGCCGGGACGACCAGGCACCCCTGGGGGTCGGCACGGCGCGCGGCCCGCTCGGCGGCGTACAGGTCGTCGGCGGCACCGAAGCGGCAGTCCCACACCCCGGCGTCGACGAGGTGCTCGGCCAGCACCGCAGCGGCCGCCTCCTCCCCGCCGACTCCCCCGCGCGCGAAGAACCGGCCAGGCGCCGGCAGCGCCATCAGCCCGGGACGCAGCGGCGCGACACCGGGACGCACCTCCTCCACCGCGGCGAGCACCGGCTCGAACCAGCGGGCGTCCCGGTCCGGGCTGGCCGGGAGCAGCACCACGTCGGGGCAGCGGGCCTGGGCGTCGCGGCGACGCTGGCCGCGGCGTACTCCCTCGGCCCGGGCGGTGGCGTTGCAGACGACCACCCGGTTGTTCGCCAGGACGACGGCCGGAGCGGCCACGTCGTGCGGCGGGTCGTCCTCGTCGCGGCCGTCGGCGAGCTCGAGCAGCCCCGCCGTCACCGACCAGTCGGGGCACCACACCACCATGGTCCGCATCAGGCGACCTCGCCGCCCCCGAGCACCACCTCGGCGCGTGCCGGCACCCGCCCGCCACCGCGGACGACGAGCTCCACGTGGCGCTCGCGCAGCCGGCCGCGCCCGGCGCCGATGCCCAGCCACTTGCTCCGCTCGGCGCTCAGCCGCAGCTCGCAACGCGGCCAGTCGCCCTGGACGACGAGCACGCCGGCGCGAGCGCGCAGCCGGGCGTCGAGGATGCTCGCCGACTTGGCGTCGACCTGGCCGGGTGGGCGCAGCACGACCACCTTGAGCACGTCGACGAGGGCGGCGGTGACCTCCAGCCAGTGCTCCCCCGGCGCCGGCACCAGCACGGTGCGGGACAGGTCGATGCCCCACTGGTGGGCGGCCTCGACGCCGAAGTCGTCCCAGCCGGCGAAGCCGACCCACTCCCCGGCCCGGGAGGCGCCCGCGGCCAGGGCCATGCCGAGGCTGGCCGAGTCGACGGCGTAGACGCCGCCGGTGCGCAGCTGGACCAGGCCTTCGAGCACCGGGTGGGTGGGCACGGCGAGCCGGGTCGGGCCTCCCTGGAGCGCCTGGATCCGGCCGCGGAGGTGGTCGACCAGCTCCGCGGCGTCCAGGGACTCGAGGGGGCGGACGCTCACCGGTCCATGTTCGAACATTTGTTCGAACTGCGCAAGTGGACGGTGCCCCCGGCGCTACCTCCGGCGGGCGATCACCTCGACGAGGTCGACCACCCCCAGCACCACGAGCACGACGCCCAGCGGCTGGCCGCGGAACCACCCCCACTCGTGGTCGGGGAGGGTCAGGGCGAGCACCGCGCCGATGGTCACGAGCGCGATCCCGAGGAGGGTCTGCGTGACGGTGGACATGACTCCATCGTCACGCCCGCCACCGCACGGCACATCCGACCCGGGGCTGGACCTCGCGCGAGCGCCCCCGACGAAGGTCGGGGGTCCGCCAACGTCCCGGGGAGCGTCAGCGACGCCCGCGCTTCTCCCGCGGCTGCACCTTGATCTCGATCGGGGTGCCGACGAAGCCGAACTCCTCGCGCAGGCGCCGCTCGATGAACCGTTCGTAGCCCTGGTCGAGCTTGCCGGTGGTGAACAGCTTGAACACCGGCGGCGCGGTCGAGACCTGGCTGCCGAACAGGATGCGCGGCTGCTTGCCGCCGCGCACCGGGTGCGGGTGCTCGGCGACGACACGCCCGAGGAAGGAGTTGAGGGCACCGGTCGAGACGCGGGTCTCCCACCCCTCGATGGCGCGGTGCAGCGCCGGGACGATCCGGTCGATGTGCCAGCCGGTGCGCGCAGTGATGTTGATCCGCGGCGCCCACTGGACCTGCACGAGGTCGCGCTCGATCTCGCGGTCGAGGTAGTAGCGGCGCTCGGCGTCGACGAGGTCCCACTTGTTGAAGGCGATGACGAGCGCCTTGCCGGCCTCGCGCACCTCCTGCAGGATCCGCAGGTCCTGCTCGGCGATGGACTCGTTGCCGGCGAGCACCAGCACGCACACCTCGGCCCGCTCGATGGCGGTGGAGGTGCGCAGCCAGGCGTAGTACTCGTGGCCCGAGGCCTCCTTGACCCGCTTGCGGATGCCGGCGGTGTCGATGAAGCGCCAGGTCTCGCCGCCGAGCTCGACGAGCTCGTCGACCGGGTCGACGGTGGTGCCGGCGACGTTGTCGACGACGACCCGGTCCTCGCCGGCGAGCTGGTTGAGCAGCGAGGACTTGCCGACGTTCGGGCGTCCGACGATGGCGATCCGTCGGGGACCGCCGATCTCCTCCTCGGCCAGCTCCGGCGCCTCGGGCAGCACGGCGAGCACGGCGTCGAGCAGGTCGCCGGAGCCGCGCCCGTGCAGGGCGGAGACCGGGAACGGCTCGCCGAGGCCGAGGTTCCACAGGCCGAAGGCCTCGGCCTCGGCGCGCTCGTCGTCGACCTTGTTGGCGGCCAGCACGACCGGCTTGCCGGACTTGCGCAGCACCCGCACGACCGCCTCGTCGGCGTCGGTGATGCCGACGGCGGCGTCGACGACGAACAGCACGGCGTCGGCCAGGCCGACGGCGATCTCGGCCTGCGCCTTGATCATCGCGGCCATGCCGCGGGCGTCGGGGTCCCAGCCGCCGGTGTCGACGACGGTGAACGCGCGACCGTTCCACTCCGCGTCGTACGACACCCGGTCACGGGTCACGCCGGGGACGTCCTCGACGACCGCCTCGCGGCGGCCGAGGATGCGGTTGACCAGGGTCGACTTGCCGACGTTCGGCCGGCCGACGACGGCCAGGACCGGGACCACCCCGGTCGGGGCAGCTTCACTCATCACGATCTCCTTGCGGGAGCGGGCCCGGCAGGCTCCGCCCCGTCTCCTCGAGCGCGTCGGCGAGCCCGCTGCGCATGTGTGCGCGCAGGGCAGCCGACGTCAGGCGTACATGATCCCTCGTCCGGGGCCACGACACCGCATCGACGGGCATCGGGCGCCCCACCACGACGTCGAGGCGGGCGCCGCGCGGCGGCAGCGAGCTGCTCGTGCCGCCCGGTTCGCGGGTGCCGAGGAACGTCAGCGGTACGACGGGCGCGCCGGTCACCAGCGCCAGGTAGGCCGCGCCGCTGCGGATGGTCGTCAGGTCCCCCGGGCCGCGGGTGCCCTCGGGGAACACGCCGACCGCGCGGCCCTCCCGGAGCACCCGCACCGCGGTGCGCACCGCCGCCGGGTCGGCGTTGGTCCGGTCGAGCGGGATCTGCCCGGAGCGGCGCAGGAACCAGCCGAGGGCGCCGTCGAACATCTCGAGCTTGGTCAGCGCGTGCACCGGTCGCGGGGCGAAGATCGCCATCAGCGGGCCGTCGACGAAGCCGACGTGGTTGCCGGCCACGACGACCGGCCCCTCGGCCGGGAACCGTTCGGGGTGGTGCACCCGCACGTCGTACCACCGCCGGATGAGCCAGCGGGCCGGCGGGCGACCACGCTCGAGCAGGCGGTGGGACGGTGCCGCGACCCGGTCCGAGCGCGGCGCCAGCAGGTGCGCGCTCACACGCGCTCCATCACCAGGCCCACCACCGTGTCGATGACCTCCTCGAGGGTCAGGTCGGTGGAGTCGACGTGCACGGCTCCCTCGACCATGGTCAGCGGCGCCACGGCGCGGCCGGAGTCGATCTGGTCGCGGGCGAGCAGCGAGGCCTCGGTGGCCGCGACGTCGGCGCCACCGTTCTCGAGCGCACGGCGGGCGGCGCGGGCGGCCGGGTCGGCGGTCAGGTAGACCTTGACCTCGGCGTCGGGGCAGACCACCGATCCGATGTCGCGGCCCTCGACCACGATGCCGCCGGCGCCGACGATCTCGCGCTGCAGCTCGACCAGCCGGGTGCGGACCTCCGGCACGGCACTGACCGGCGAGACCGCGCCGTTGACCTCGTCACTGCGGATCTCGACCGACACGTCGGTGCCGTCGACGGCGATAGTCGGGCCGGCCGGGTCGGTGCCGGACTCGATGACCGGGGCCTGGGCGTGCGCGGCGACGGCGGTCGCGTCGTGGACGTCGACGCCGTTGCGCAGCATCCACCACGTCATCGCGCGGTACTGCGCGCCGGTGTCGAGGTAGCGCAGGCCGAGCCGCTGGGCGACGCCGCGGCAGGTGCTCGACTTGCCGGAGCCGGAGGTCCCGTCGACGGCCACCACCACGTTCATCGGGACATCGCTGCGCTCGGTCACGGCCGAAGACTACCGGTGGGTCTCCCAGCCCCTCGACTCGAGCGCCGCCCGCAGCTGCTCGGCGTGGTCGGCGACCACGTCGAGCTCGACGAGGCCGACCGGACGGCCCGGGTCGTGGTCGATGCGCACGTCCTCGATGTTGACGCCGCTGGCGCCGGCGTCGGCGAACAGGCGGGCGAGCTCGCCCGGGTGGTCCGGCACGGAGACCCGCACGGCCTCCATCGGCTCCGGTGCCGCACCGTGCTTGCCGGGGATGGCACGGGTGCCGGCCTGGCCGTAGCCGAGCAGGGACTCGAGGCCGACCCGGTCACCGGCTGCGACGGCCTCGAGGACCAGGTCCAGCCGGGCGCGGACCTCGGTGAGCAGGGCCGCGACCTCGCGGGCGTTGCCGCCGATGATCTGGCTGTAGAGGCGCGGGTCGCCGCCCGCCACCCGGGTGACGTCGCGCACGCCGGTGCCGGAGAGCGCGAGGTGCTCCGGCGGTGCGGCGGCGAGCGTGCCGGCGACGAGCGAGGCCATCAGGTGCGGGACGTGGGACGTGCGCGCCACCGCGCGGTCGTGCTCGACCGGGTTGAGCTGCACCGGGACCGCGCCGCAGAGGCGCACGAGCGCGTCCACGACCCGGGTCGCCCGTGGGGAGGCACCGGGGCCGGGCGTGACCGCCCACGGGCGCCCGTCGAAGAGCGCGGCGCTGGCGGTCAGCGGGCCGGAGTACTCGGTGCTCACCGCCGGGTGGGCGGCCACGGCGTCGAGCGGGGGCGCCTTCACGCTGCCGACGTCGGTGACGACGGTGTCGGGGCCGGCGGAGTCGAGCGCGGCGGCGATCGCGGGGCCCAGCGCGTCGGGCGGTACGGCGACCACGACCAGCTGCGGCACGTCGTCCGGCGTGCGGGCGCGGCCGGCGCCGAGCCCGGTGGCGGTGCGCAGGTGGTCGGGCGCGGTGTCGGTCAGCAGCACCTCGAGTCCCGCGCGGCGGCAGGCCAGCGCGATCGACGTACCGATGAGGCCGGTGCCGACGATCTCGACCGGACCCGTCAGCACGCTCGACCCATCCACGCGGGCAAGGTTAGGCGATCACGATCCGGCCCCCGCGCCCGGCTGGTAGGAGCCGAACGACCAGTGGTTGCCCTCCGGGTCCCGCACGCTGCCGCCCCGGCCGCCGTAGTCCTGGTCGACCACGGGCCGCTCCACGGTGGCCCCCGCCGCGACGGCGGCGTCCACGACCGCGTCGGGGTCGTCGGTGACCACGTAGACCGCGCTCGAGCCCGGCGGCTGCAGCGGGCTGTCGTCACGGACCGATCCGAACATCAGCCCGCCCCCGCCGGGCCACAGCCACTCCGCGTGCACGACCGCGCCGGTCTCGTCGCGGTGGGTCGCGTGCTCGACGAACCCGACGGCGCACAGCCAGTCGAGCATCGCGGCGACGTCGCGGTACTGCACAGCCGGCCACATCCGGACCGCAGCGGCGAGGGTGCTGGTGTCAGTGCTGGTGTCAGGGGTGCTCGATGTGCTCATGCCCCGAGCCTGCCGCGCCGGCCTCCCCGCGGTCTTGGACGAACGGGAACTCCTCGCGCAGCCAGGTGGTCGGCGTGCACCCCGTCAGGGCTCGCCACTCCCGGGCGAGGTGCGCCTGGTCGGCGTACCCGCAGGTGGCGGCGACCTCAGCCAGCGGTCGGTGGCCCAGCAGGCCCCGGGTGTGCTGCAGCCGGGCCACCCGCTGGAAGTCCTTCGGCGCCAGCCCGGTCTCGGCGCGCACCAGCGTGCCGAGGCGGCGCCGGCTGTAGCCGACCTCGTCGGCCACCTCCGCCACCCGCCGGCCCGCGGTGAGCCGGGCCAGGGCGTGGGCGACCTCCGCGCGGGGCGCGGCGTCTCCCCCGCCGGCAGCGAGGTCGGCGAGGCAGCGGTCGACCAGCGCGACCCGCGTGCGCCAGTCGGGTACGGCGTGCAGCCGCTCCGGCAGGGCCCGCAGCGGTGCGGGGACGGCCGCCTCGTCGAGGTCGGTCAGCGCCCCGGCCAGGTCGGCCGCGGGGCGGCCGAGCAGGACGCGGGCGCCCTCGACGGTGAGGGCCAGCTGGACACCGCGCTGGCTGCCGCCGTGGTGCACCAGCGCCGGCCGGGCGTGCAACCCGGACAGGGACGAGGCCGCGCCGTGGAGGCTGTCCGGCTGCCCGGCCCACGCGACCCGCAGCGGCTCGTCGAGCGGCAGCACGAGGGTGAGGGTGGTCGAGGGCAGCCCGCGGTGCACGCCGGGCGCGCCGAACACGACGTCGTAGGGGACCCGCGCCGCGACGTGGCGTCGCAGCGCCGGCGGGACCGGCGGGACCGGGATCACCCGACCCACGGTAGGTCTAGAGGCCGACCAGCTCCAGCAGCTGGCCGAGCTCGTCGTCGCTGAGCTCGCGGAGCCTGCCGCTGCCGAGGGTGCCGAGCTCGACGGGACCGAACCTCGTGCGGCTGAGCCGGCGCACCGGGTGGCCGACCTGGTCGAGCAGCCGGCGCACGATGCGGTTGCGGCCCTCGTGGATGACCAGCTCGATGATCGACTTCTCCGCAGCGGTGTCGATCACCCGGGCGCGGCGCACCTCGACCGGGCCGTCCTCGAGGGTCACCCCGGCGAGCAGGTCGGCGACGGTGCCCTTCGCGATCCGGCCGGCGACCTCGGCGACGTAGGTCTTCTCCACCTCGAACGACGGGTGCGCCATCCGGTGGGCGAAGTCGCCGTCGTTGGTCAGCAGCAGCAGGCCGGAGGTGTCGGTGTCGAGCCGACCCACGTGGAAGAGCCGCTCGGGTCGGGCGCCCACGAGGTCGGTGAGGGTGCGCCGGCCCTGCGGGTCGGACATGGTCGAGACCACGCCGCGGGGCTTGTTGAGCACCAGGTAGACGTGCTCGGACACCGGCGGCAGCCGCTTGCCGGACACCTTGATCACGGCGGTGCGCGGGTCGACCTTGGTGCCGAGGCGGGTGACGACCTCGCCGTCCACCTCGACCTCGCCCTCGAGCATCAGCTCCTCGCAGCGGCGCCGCGAGGCGACGCCGGACTGGGCGAGCAGCTTCTGCAGCCGGATCAGGCCGTCGTCGTCGACGGCGATCTCACGCGCCATCGGCGGGCTCCCCGGTCTCGGTGCTGGCGGTGGGCCCGGTGCTGGCGGTGGGCTCGGGCGGCGCCGGGGGCGCGAGCTCCTCCTCGACCTCGGCGAGCTCGGGCAGGTGGGGCGCGAGGTCCGGCAGCTCGTCGAGGGAGACGATGCCGATCCGCTCGAGGAAGTACGACGTCGTGCGGTAGAGCGTCGCGCCGTGCTCGCCGTCCTGGCCGGCCTCCTCGACCAGGCCGCGGTTGATGAGGGTGCGCATCACGCCGTCGACGTTGACGCCACGCACCGCGGACACCCGGGCCCGCGACACCGGCTGCTGGTAGGCGACGACGGCGAGGGTCTCGAGCGCGGCCTGGGTGAGCCGGGCCTGCTGGCCCTCGAGCACGAAGCCCTCGACGACCGAGGCGTACTCGTCGCGGGTGTAGTAGCGCCAGCCGCCGGCGACGTTGCGCAGCTCGAAGCCGCGCCCCTGCTCGTCGTACTCGGCGGCGAGCGCGGCCAGCGCGTCGCGGACCTCCGGGGCGGGGTAGCCGACAGCCGTGGCCAGCGCGATCTCGTCGAGCGGCTGGTCGGCGACCATCAGCACCGCCTCGAGCGACGGGCGCAGCTCGGCGACCGGGACGGGCAGTGCCTCCTCGGTCGGCGACTCCCCCGGCGGGGCGGTCTGCTCACTCATCGGTCTTCTCCTCAGCGGGCGCCTCGGCCGGCGCCCCGTCGAACTCGTCGGTGATCAGGTCGTCCACGTCGACCGCCTCGTCGCCGGTCCACCGCACGGTGAGCTCACCGAGCGGGGTGACCTGGTCGAACGCCACCGCCCCCTCCCGGAACAGCTCCAGCAGGGACAGGAAGCGGGCGACCGTGGTCAGGGTGTCGGGCGAGTCGCCGCACAGGGCCCGGAAGGTCATCGTCCCACTCCGGCGCAGCCGGTCCACCACGACCGCCGCCTGCTCGCGCACGCTGACGGTCGGGGCGTGGATGTGGTGCAGGGTCAGCTCGAGCTCCGGTTTGGGCTGCATCGCCCGCGCGGCGAGGGCCGCGAACTGGTCGAGCCCGATCCCGATCAGCACCTCCGGGAGCAGCCCGGCGAAGCGCTCCTCCAGGCCGACGGCGCGCGGGTAGCGGCGCGACTCGGCCTGCAGCCGCCGGTCCAGCTCGGCCGCGACCTGCTTGTAGGCCTTGTACTGCAGCAGCCGGGCGAAGAGCAGGTCGCGCGCCTCGAGCAGCGCGAGGTCCTCCTCGTCCTCCACGTCACCCTGCGGCAGCAGCCGCGCGGCCTTGAGGTCGAGCAGGGTCGCGGCGACGAGCAGGAAGCTCGTCGTCTCCTCGAGGTCGTCGGAGGCCTGCCCGGTGCGGGGCAGGTCCTTGACGTAGGCGATGAACTCGTCGGTGACCTTCGCCAGGGCGATCTCGGTGACGTCGAGCTTGTGCTTCGAGATCAGGCTCAGCAGCAGGTCGAAGGGGCCCTCGAAGTTCTCGAGGCGGACCGCGAAGCCCTTCGACCCACCGGCCTCCTCGTCGGGGAGGGTCCCGGCATCCTCACTCACGACTCACGCAGGCGCCTGACGAGGGCCGAGTCCTCCCCTTCCGCCTCCAGCTCGGCCAGCACCAGGTGCAGCGCCTCGCGGACCAGGCGGCCCCGGTCGACGGCGAGGCCGTACTCGCCGCGCAGGGTCAGGCGGGCCTGCTCGAGCTCCATCAGCTCCTGGGAGGTGATGTAGACCGTGATCTTCTCGTCGTGCCGGACCCGGCCGCTGGGCCCCTTCGGCTGCTGCTTCGGGGGGTCGTTCGGCGGGTCCGGGACGGCCCGGACGGCGGGCTCGGGGGCGGTGGGGCGGAAGAGGTCGTCGGCGGCGGGCAGGCTCACACGTCGAGACAACGGACCGCCACCTCCTTCGCGAGCTGGCGGTAGGCCTCGGCGCCGCTGGAGCCGGAGGCGTACGACGTGATCGGCTCGCCGGCCACCGTCGAGTCGGAGAACTTCACGGTGCGGCGGATGACCGTGTGGAAGACCTTGTCGCCCCAGGCCTGCACCAGCCGCTCGAGCACCTCGCGGCCGTGCAGGGTGCGGCCGTCGAACATGGTGCCGAGGACGCCGTCGACCTCCAGGCCGGGGTTGAGGCGCTGCTTGACCTTGTCGATGGTCGCCTTGAGCAGCGCGACGCCGCGCAGCGCGAAGTACTCGCACTCCAGCGGCACGATCACGCCGTGCGAGGCGGTCAGCGCGTTCACCGTCAGCAGGCCGAGCGAGGGCTGGCAGTCGATGAGGATGACGTCGTACTCGGCGATCGCCGGGGCGAGCACGCGCTGCAGCGTCTGCTCTCGAGCGACCTCGTGCACCAGCTGCACCTCGGCGGCGGACAGGTCGATGTTGGACGGCAGCAGGTCCATGCCGGGCACGCCGGAGGGCACGACGACCTCGTCGAGCGTGGTCTCCGGGTCCATCAGCAGGTTGTAGACCGTCATGTCCATGTCGTGCGGGTTGAGGCCCAGGCCGACGGACAGCGAGCCCTGCGGGTCGAAGTCGACGAGCAGCACCTTGCGGCCGTACTCGGCCAGCGCGGCGCCCAGGTTGATGGTGGTGGTGGTCTTGCCGACGCCACCCTTCTGGTTGCACATCGAGATCACGCGGGCGTTCCCGTGCGTGGCCACCGGCCGCGGCTCCGGCAGGAACGGCATCGGCCGTCCGGTCGGGCCGATCTCGGTCGAGGGCGTCTCGGGGACGCGGACCTCGGGAGTGGGGAACTGCAGCGTCATGGCGTCCTCCGTGCCGAGCGGCACCTCGACGTCCGCCTGCTGCTGCGGCGGCGCCGGGACGGGCGCGCGCGGCGGCATGTCGGGTGCACTGGAGCTTGCGTAGGTACCGACCATCGCCCTCACCTTGTCGTGGAAAGTTGCGGGCTCCTTCCCCAGAGCCCGGGACTCCTCCATCCAACAATGTCGACACGGCGACATTCGGGAGGCGCGCCGACGGGCGCTGGATCTCCCCCGGCTCAGCCCCCGAGGCGGCGCATCGCCTCGGTCCGCACGACGGCCTCGCCGGCCTCGTCGGACGCGGCCAGGTCGACCACGGCCTCGACGACCCAGTCGTGGTGCCCCTCGGGGTCGTGGAGGGTCTGCGCGACCCGCCACCGGCCCGCGGCGTGGGCCTTGTCGACGGCGAGGAGCGAGGGTCCCCGGGCGTCGGCGTCGGTGAGCAGCCGCTCGTGCTCGTCGTAGTAGTCCTCGAGCGCGGCGTCCCACGCCTGCTCGGTCATCTCCGAGCCCTCGGGCTCGAGGCCCGCGAGGGCGGGCACGTCGTCGCGGGCGATGAGCTCGACCCGGCGCCACATCGCGTTGCGCACCATGACGTCGAAGACCCGGCCCTGCTGGCTGAGCGGGCGCGGCGGGGGCGGCGGCTCGTGGTGGCTGACGGTGCTCGGCGCGTGCGTGGGGTCGGCGAGCGCCTCCCACTCGTCGAGCAGCGAGGAGTCGACCTGGCGCACCGTCTCCCCCAGCCACTCGACGAGCAGCTCCAGCTCGTCGGTGCGGTACGACGCCGGCACGGTCTGCCGCAGCGCCCGGTAGGCGTCGGTGAGGTAGCGCAGCACGAGGCCCTCCGACCGGGCGACCTGGTAGCGGGAGACCAGGTCGGTGAACCCCATCCCCTGCTCCCACATCTCCCGCACCACCGACTTCGGCGCGAGTGCGTCGGGAGCGAGCCACGGGTGCCGCTCGCGGTAGGTCTCGAAGAGCGGCTCGAGCAGGTCGGCGAGCGGCTCGGGCCAGGTGATGTCCTCGACGAGGGCCATCCGCTCGTCGTACTCCACGCCGTCGGCCTTGAGCGCCGCGATCGCCTCGCCGCGGGCGGCGTGCCGCTGGGCGAGCAGGACCGGCCGGGGCGCCTCGAGGGTGGCCTCGACGACCGAGACCACGTCGAGCACGAAGTCGGGGCTGTCGGGGTCGAGCACGTCGAGGACCGCGAGCGCGAAGTGGGACAACGGCTGGTTGAGCGCGAAGTCCTCCGGCAACGCCTCGGTGAGCACGTAGCGGCGGCCGAAGGCGTCCGGCTCGTCGAGCCGGGTGACCACCTCGGAGGCGACCAGGCTGCGCGCCAGGCGCACCGCACGCTTGGCCAGGCGCAGCTGCGAGCGGCGATCCTCGTGGTTGTCCGTCAGCAGCCGGCGCAGCACCGGGAACGCGTCCTCCTCGCGGGAGAGCACGTTGACGAGCATCGCGTTGTCGACCTTCATCTGCGACTTCAGCGCCTCGGGACGGCCCTCGACGAGCTTGGTGAAGGTCTGCTCGGTCCACACGACGGTGCCGGCGGGCGGCTTCTTCAGCTGCGCCTTCGACCCGCGCTTCGCCCGCTTCTCCTCGGACATCGCAGCGTTCTTCGCGGCGGCCTTGGCCTTGGCCTTCTCGTTCTCGATGACGTGCTCGGGCGCCTGGACGACGACGTAGCCGGCGGTGTCGAAGCCCGCCCGGCCGGCCCGTCCGGCGATCTGGAGGAACTCGCGGGTGCGCAGCACGCGCTGCCGGCTGCCGTCGTACTTGGCCAGCCCGGTGAAGAGCACGGTCCGGATCGGGACGTTGATGCCGACGCCGAGGGTGTCGGTGCCGCAGATGACGGTGAGCAGCCCGGCCTGGGCGAGCTGCTCCACCAGGCGGCGGTAGCGCGGCAGCATCCCGGCGTGGTGGACGCCGATCCCCTGCCGCAGCAGCTTGCTGAGGGTCTTGCCGAAGCCGGCAGCGAAGCGGACACCCGCGACCCGCTCGGCGATCTGCTCCTTGCGCTCCTTCGGCMGCCCGGCCTTGACGTCGAGCCGGTTCGGGCCGCTGAGCAGCGACACGGCGTGCTCGACGGCGGCGGCCTGGGTGAAGTGCACGACGTAGACCGGCCCCTGGCCGGTGGTGACGAGCTCCTCGAGCTTCTCCTGCAGCGGGTCCAGCGACCACGTGAAGTCGAGCGGCACCGGCCGCTCGGCCTGGTCGACGACCGTGGTGTCGCGTCCGTTGCGGCGGGTCAGGTCGGCGGCGAGGTCGGTGACGTCGCCCAGGGTGGCCGACATCAGCAGGAATTGCGCCTGCGGCAGCTCGATCAGCGGCACCTGCCACGCCCAGCCGCGCCCGGGCTCGCCGTAGAAGTGGAACTCGTCCATCACGACCATGCCGACGTCGGCGCTCGCACCCTCGCGCAGCGCGATGTTGGCGAGCACCTCGGCGGTGCAGCAGATGATCGGGGCGTCGGCGTTGACCGCGACGTCACCGGTCAGCATGCCGACGTCGGCGGCGCCGAAGACGTCGACGAGGTCGAAGAACTTCTCGCTCACCAGCGCCTTGATGGGCGCTGTGTAGAAGGTGACCCGGTCGTCGGCGAGCGCCGCCATCGCCGCCGCCATCGCGACCAGCGACTTGCCGGACCCGGTCGGCGTGGCGAGCACGACGTTGTCGCCGGCCAGCAGGGAGAGGATCGCCTCCTCCTGGTGGTCGTAGAGCGTCAGGCCGCGCTCCTCGGCGTACGCGAGGATCCGGTCGTACGCCTCGTCCTGGGCGTCAGGCATCGCGGGCCCTGGGGTGTGCGGTCGCGAAGACCTCGCGCAGGTTGTCGACGGTGACGAGGGTGTAGACCTGCGTCGTCGTCACCGACGCGTGGCCGAGCAGCTCCTGCACGACGCGGACGTCGGCGCCGCCGTCGAGCAGGTGGGTCGCGAACGAGTGGCGCAGGGTGTGCGGGGAGACGTCACGGGTGACCCCGGCCCGCTCGGCGGCCTTGACGAGGACCGCCCACGCGGACTGGCGCGAGAGCCGCCCGCCGCGGGAGTTGAGGAACAGCGCCGGCGTGGCCCTCGCGACCAGCGCAGGGCGGCCGCGGACGAGGTACGCCGACAGCGCCTCGCGGGCGAACGAGCCGACCGGGACCAGCCGCTCCTTGCCGCCCTTGCCGCGCAGCAGCACGGTGTGGTCGTCGTCGAGGCCGGACACGTCGTCGACGTCGAGGCCGACGGCCTCGGAGATGCGGGCGCCGGTGCCGTAGAGGACCTCGAGCAGGGCGCGGTCGCGCAGCGCCAGCGGGGTGCCGGCGGCGCCGGCGGCGTCGAGGATCGCCTCGACCTCGGAGAGCGGCAGCGCCTTGGGCAGCCGCTTGGCCGGGGTGGGCGGCTTGACCGCGGCGGCCGGGTCGAGGCGGGCGAGGCCGTCGGCGACGGCGAACTTGTGGAAGCCGCGGACCGCGACGACGGTGCGCGCGGCCGAGGACGCGCTGAGCGGCGGGTGGTCCGCGTCGCCCTCACGCAGCCGGACGAGGAAGTCGGTGACCGTCGCCTCGGTGACCCGGTCGAGGTCGTCGATGCCGGCCTGCGCGAGGTGCTCGCGGTAGCGGCGCAGGTCGCGCCGGTAGGAGCTCAGCGTGTTGGCCGCCAGGCCCTTCTCGACCGTCAGGTGGTCCAGGTAGGTCCGGACCGCGCGGTCCACCGCACCTGCACCACTCACGCCGTCAGGCTATCCCCCGGGCCCGACGCGGCCTCGGCTGGCGTCAGGCGAGCACCTCGTCGAGGGCGACGGCGTCGATGCCGACCGCCTCGCCCACCGGTGCGTTGGTGAGGCTGCCCGCGTGGGTGTTGAGGCCGAGGGCCAGGCTGGTGTCGGCGCGACAGGCCTCGAGCCAGCCGCGGTCGGCGAGCGCCGTGACGTAGGGCAGGGTGGCGTTGGTGAGCGCGTACGTCGAGGTGTTCGGCACCGCGCCGGGCATGTTCGCGACGCAGTAGAACGTCGAGCCGTGCACCTGGAAGGTCGGGTCCGCGTGCGTCGTGGGCCGGGTGTCCTCGAAGCAGCCGCCCTGGTCGACGGCGATGTCGACGAGCACGGACCCGGGCTTCATCTGCGCCACCAGGTCGTTGGTCACCAGCTTGGGTGCCGCCGCACCGGGGATCAGCACCGCGCCGATGACCAGGTCGGCCTCGGTGACCTGCTGCTGGATCGCGAGCCTCGAGCTGGCCAGGCCGTGCACCCGGTTGTTGTAGCGCCAGAACGACATCCGCAGCTTGTCGAGGTCGGTGTCGAGCAGGGTCACGTCAGCGCCCATGCCGAGCGCGATGTTGGCGGCGTTCTGGCCGGCGACCCCGGCGCCGATGATGACGACCTTGGCGTTGGCGACGCCGCCGACGCCGCCCATCAGCACGCCGCGGCCACCCTGGGCCTTCGTCAGCGCGTGCGCGCCGACCTGCGGGGCGAGGCAACCGGCGACCTCCGACATCGGGTAGAGCAGCGGCAGCGCTCCGGAGGGCAGCTGGACGGTCTCGTAGGCGATCGCGGTCACCTTGCGCTGCAGCAGCTCCTCGGTCAGCGCCTTGTCGGCGGCCAGGTGGAGGTAGGTGAAGAGGGTCTGGCCCTCCCGCATCCGGTGGTACTCCTCGGCGACGGGCTCCTTGACCTTGAGCACCATCTCCGCGCACTCCCAGACCTCGTCGGCCGAGCCGAGGATCCGGGCACCCGCCTCGACGTAGTCGTCGTCGGTGATGGACGACCCGACGCCGGCACCGGCCTCGACGACGACCTCGTGGCCGTGGGCCACCAGCTCGTGCACGCCGATCGGCGTGATCGCCACCCGGTACTCGTGGTTCTTCACTTCCCTGGGGACTCCGACACGCATGGTGCATTGTCGAAGATCCTGTGGACGCCCCGCTAGGGGCGCGGGCGAATTTTCGGCGCCCTGCTCGTGCAGCGCGGTCGGGGCGTCAGCCGGCGTCGCGGTCCCGGCGCACACGGCAGGCGAGCACGGCCTGCACGACCGGGCCGTCGGCCACCCGGCCGTCGAGCACCGCGTCGACGAGCTCCTCGAAGGGCACCCAGACCTCCTCGAGGTCGGCCTCTTCGTGGCGGAGCACGAAGTCACCCCGGTCGGCCGGCGAGAGGACCTCGGCGAGGTAGTAGTGGATCCGCTCGGCGGAGTAGCCGGGCGAGCTGAACGTCGAGAGCAGGTGGGTCCAGCGCTCGGCCTGGAGCGCGGCCTCCTCACGCAGCTCGCGGCGCGCGACCGCCTCCGGGTCCTCCCCGGGCTCGTCGATCACGCCGGCGGGCAGCTCGACCAGGCGCGCCTGCGCCGGGTGGCGGTACTGCTTGAGGCACAGCACGCGGTCCTGGTCGTCGACGGCCAGCACGACCGCGGCACCGGGGTGCTCGACCACGAGGCGGCGGAACGCCTCCTCGTCGTGGTCCCCCGGTCGTCGTACCTGGTCGGAGCGGAGGGCGAGCACCCAGCCGTCCCGGTGGAGGTCGGCCGAGGACTCGACCGGCCAGGACTCGGGGACGTCCGCGACGCCGCTCACCGCGGGCGCCTCACTCGTCGACGAACTCGGGGTGCAGGCCCGACTCGTCGATCTCGAGGCGGGTCTCCCGCTGCCGCGCGATGGCGGCACCGACCAGCCCGGCGAAGAGCGGGTGCGGGCGCGTCGGCCGCGAGCGCAGCTCGGGGTGCGCCTGGGTGCCGATGTAGTAGGGGTGCACCTCGCGCGGGAGCTCCACGAACTCGACGAGGTCGAGGTCGGGGTTGATGCCGGAGAAGACCAGGCCCGCCTTCTCGAGGCGGTCGCGGTAGGAGTTGTTGACCTCGTAGCGGTGCCGGTGCCGCTCCTCGATGAGGTCGGCGCCGTACACCTCGGCCGCGATCGAGCCGTCGGCGAGCTTGGCCGGGTAGAGGCCCAGGCGCATCGTGCCGCCCAGGTCGCCCTCGCCCTCGACGATGTCCTTCTGCTCCTCCATCGTGGCGATGACGGGCTCGGGGGTGTTCACGTCGAACTCGGTGGACCCGGCGCGGGCGAGCCCGAGCTCGGTGCGGGCGTACTCGATGACCATGCACTGCAGGCCCAGGCACAGGCCGAGCGTCGGGATGCCGTGGGTGCGGGTGTAGGTCAGCGCGCCGAGCTTGCCCTCGAGGCCGCGGATGCCGAAGCCGCCGGGCACGCACACGGCGTCGACGTCGGCGAGCTGCTTCGCGGCGCCGGCCGGGGTCTCGCAGTCGTCGGAGGCGACCCAGCGCAGGTTGACCTTGGCCTCGTGGGCGAAGCCGCCGGCGCGCAGCGCCTCGGCGACGGAGAGGTAGGCGTCGTGCAGGTCGATGTACTTGCCGACCAGCGCGATGGTCACCTCCTCCTTCGGGTGGTGCACCCGGCGGAGCAGGTCGTCCCAGATGCTCCAGTCGACGTCGCGGAAGGGCAGGTTGAGCCGGCGCACGACGTAGGCGTCGAGGCCCTCGCGGTGCAGCACCTTCGGGATGTCGTAGATCGAGGGCGCGTCGGCCGCGGTGACCACGGCCTCCTGGTCCACGTCGCACATCAGCGCGATCTTGCGCTTGATGCCCTCGGGCAGCTCGCGGTCGGCGCGGCACACGATCGCGTCGGGCTGGATGCCGACCTGGCGCAGCGCGGCGACGGAGTGCTGGGTGGGCTTGGTCTTCAGCTCGCCGGACGGCCCGATGTAGGGCACCAGCGAGACGTGCAGGAAGAAGCAGTTGTCGCGGCCGATGTCGTGGCGCACCTGGCGGGCGGCCTCGAGGAAGGGCAGCGACTCGATGTCGCCGACCGTGCCGCCGATCTCGGTGATCACGATGTCGACCGCGTCGGCACCGGTGCCGCGGCCCATGGCCAGGATCCGGTCCTTGATCTCGTCGGTGATGTGCGGGATCACCTGGACGGTGTCACCGAGGTACTCGCCCTTGCGCTCCTTGGCGATGACCGACGAGTAGACCTGCCCGGTCGTCACGTTGGCGATCTGGTTGAGGTCGGTGTCGAGGAAGCGCTCGTAGTGCCCGATGTCGAGGTCGGTCTCGGCGCCGTCGTTGGTGACGAAGACCTCGCCGTGCTGGAACGGGTTCATCGTGCCCGGGTCGACGTTCAGGTACGGGTCGAGCTTCTGCATCGTGACCCGGAGGCCGCGCGAGCGCAGCAGCCGGCCGAGGCTCGAGGCCGTCAGGCCCTTGCCGAGAGAGGAGGCGACGCCCCCGGTGACGAAGAGGTGTTTTGCCTGCTTACCGGGCGCCATGTTCACGGGATTCCATCCTACGTGGTGATTGCTCAGCCTGCACGCCGGCGCGCCACGTCGAGAAGCTCACGTGCGTGCGCGAGGGCGGTGTCGGACTCCGAGAGCCCGGCCAGCATCCGCGACAGCTCCCGCTCGCGGCCCGCGTCGTCGAGCGTGACCAGGCCGGACGTGGTGACGGTGCCGTCGCTGGCCTTCTCGACCAGGACGTGCCGGTCCGCGAAGGCCGCGACCTGCGGCAGGTGCGTGACGACCAGCACCTGGGCGTCCTCGGCCAGCTTCGCCAGCCGGCGGCCGRTCTCGACCGCCGCCGCGCCGCCGACCCCCGAGTCGACCTCGTCGAAGACGAAGGTCGGGACGGGGCTGGTGCCGGCGAGGCAGACCTCCACGGCGAGCATCACCCGGGACAGCTCACCGCCCGAGGCGCCCTTGTGCAGCGGGCGTGGCTCGGAGCCGGTGTTGGCGGCGAGCAGGAACTCGACGTCGTCGAGGCCGCTGCGGCCGAACCGGATCCACCGGTCCCCCACCTGCACCACGTCGGCGGGAGGCCGGGTGGGGTCCGCGGGGGCGTCGACCGCGCGCGGGGTGACCCGGACGGTGACGGCGGCGTGCGGCATCGCGAGCAGGGTGAGCTCCTCGGTGACCGCGGCGGAGAGCTGCTCCGCGGCGGCGACCCGCGCCTTGCTGAGCGCGGCACCGGCGGTGGCGAGCTCCGTCCGCAGCCGGGCCGAGCGGTCGGTCAGCTCCTGGATCCGCTCGTCGGTCGAGTCGAGGTCGAGCAGCCGCTTGGACGCGGTCTCGGCCCAGGCGAGCACCTCGTCGACGGTCTCGCCGTACTTCCGGGTGAGCGCGATGAGCGCCGCGCGCCGCTCGGACACGGCGGCGAGGCGGGCCGGGTCGGTGTCGACGCCGGAGGCGTACGACGCCACGTCGGCCGCGACGTCGGTGAGGAGGTAGCTCACCTCGGCGACCCGGTCCGCGAGCGCCCCGGCCTCGGGGTCGTGGTCGCGAACGCCCTCCAGCAGCCCGCGGGCGGCCGCGACGGCCCCGAGCGCGTCGGGCGACCCGTGCTCGCTGGAGAGCGCCTCCCGGGCCTGCTCGGCAGCGCTGCGCAGCGTGTCGGCGTGGCCCAGGCGGGCCTCCTCGGCGGCGAGCTCGGCGTCCTCACCGGGCTGCGGGTTCACCGCCTCGACCTCGTCCACGCCGAAGCGCAGGACGTCGGCCTCCCGGGCGCGCTCCCGTGCACTCGCCGTGACGTCGGCGAGCTCCTGCTCGGTGGCGACCAGCTCGTCGTGGACGGCGAGGTACGCCCGGTGCAGCTCCTCGAGGGCGCCGAAGCGGTCGAGGGCGAGGCGCTGGGTCTGGGGCTTGAGCAGCCGGTGCTGGTCGGACTGGCCGTGCACGGCGACGAGCGGCTCGGCGATCGACGCCAGGGTCGACACCGGGACCGCCGCTCCCCCGGCGAAGGCCCGTGAGCGCCCCTCGGCGCTGACGTTGCGGGCGAGCACGATCGCGTCGTCCTCGACCTCACCGCCCGCCTCCTCGACCGCGGCCGCGAGGCCTGGCGCAGCGGAGGCGCTGATGAGGCCCTCGACCCGGGCCTGGCGGGCACCGGCGCGCACGGCGCCGCTGTCGGCCCGCCCGCCCAGCAGCAGGCCGAGCGCGGTCACGACCATGGTCTTGCCGGCACCGGTCTCACCGGTGATGACGGTCAGTCCCGGACCCAGCTCGAGCACCGAGGCGTCGATGACGCCCAGCTGGCTGATCCGCAGCTCCTCGATCACGGCAGCTCCCCCTGGGCGCGCGCCTGCCGGCGCAGCTCCGCCGCACCGCGCCACCCCTCGACGGACAGTCCGAACTTCGCCACCAGCCGGTCGGTGAACGGCGCCTCGTGCAGCCGGACCAGGCGGACCGGGCGCAGCCCGCGGCTGACCTCGATCCGGGCGCCGGGCGGCAGGTCGACGCTGCGGCGCCCGTCGCACCACAGCACCCCCGAGCTCTCGGCTCCCTGCAGCACCTCGATCGCGATGACCGAGGACGGCGCCACGACCATCGGCCGGGCGAAGAGTGCGTGGGCGCTGAGCGGCACGATGCACAGCGCCTCGACCTGCGGCCACACGATGGGACCGCCGGCGCTGAAGTTGTAGGCCGTGGACCCGGTCGGGGTGGCGCAGACGACGCCGTCGCACCCCCAGCGCGACAGCGGGCGGCTGTCGACCTCGACGACCACCTCGAGCATCCGCTCGCGCGACGCCTTCTCGACGCTGGCCTCGTTGACGGCGAAGGTGCTGTAGACGAGCTCGCCGCCGACGAAGGCCCGCACGTCCAGGGTGAGCCGGTCCTCGGTGGTGTAGCGCTGGTGCACGATCGCGTCGATGGTCGCCGCGACGTCCTCATGCTCGGCCTCGGCGAGGAAGCCGACGTGGCCGAGGTTGACGCCGAGCACCGGGGTCAACCGGGTGTGGGTGACCTCGGCGGCGCGCAGGATGCTGCCGTCGCCGCCGATGACGACGGTCAGCTCGCAGCCACGGCTCGCGTCGGTCTCGGAGTCGGTGAGCTCGACGGCAGGGTCGAACGCCTGCGGGTCGAGCTCGAGGTCCTCGGCCTCGGAGCGCATCAGCCGCACGGCGATGCCGTGGCCGGTGAGCTCCTTGACGAACGCCCGGGCGACCTCGCGGGCCTCGGGCCGCCGGGTGTGGGCGAGCACCAGGACGCGGCGCGGCGTGTCCGTGGTCGCGGGGATCGTCATGGGCCCACCTTCTCATCCGGTCCCGACGTGCCCCGCCGGACGACCGCGGCGACGGCCTCGTCGTCCACAGCCGGGGGGCCGTGGCGCAGCCACAGGAAGAACTCCACGTTGCCGGACGGTCCGGGCAGGGGGCTCACCGTGACCGCCCGGGCTCCCCAGCCGCGCTCGGCGGCCGCGTGCGCCACGGTCAGCACCGTCTCCACCCACAGCTCGGGGTCGCGGACCACGCCGCCCTTGCCGAGCCGGTCCTTGCCGACCTCGAACTGCGGCTTGACCATCAGGGCGAGATCGCCGTCCTCGCGGGTGACGCCGAGCAGGGCGTCCAGGACGAGGGTGAGCGAGATGAAGGAGAGGTCGCCGACGACGAGGTCCACGGGGCCCCCGACCTGCTCGGCGGTCAGCGTGCGCACGTTCGTGCGGTCGTGGACCTGCACCCGTTCGTGCTGCTGCAGGGACCAGTCCAGCTGGCCGTAGCCGACGTCGACCGCGACCACCTCGCCCGCGCCGGCGCGCAGCAGCACGTCGGTGAAGCCGCCGGTGGACGCACCGGCGTCGAGGCAGCGTCGACCCTCGACGACGAGCCCTTGCGGGCCGAAGGCCGCGAGCGCACCGAGGAGCTTGTGCGCTCCCCGGGACACGTAGTCCGGGCCGTGCTCACCTTCGAGCACCACGATGGCGACGTCGGTGGTGACACCGGTGGCCGGCTTGGTCGCCACGACGCCGGACACCTTGACCCGGCGGTCGGCGATCAGCTGGGCGGCCTTCTCGCGGGACGGCGCGAGCCCGCGCCGCACCAGCTCGGCGTCCAGCCGCAGTCGGCGCGGGGGCACTAGGCCGGGGAGGCGACGCCGGGGGACGGCGGGTTGTCGAGGGTGTGCCGGAGGCCGGCGTGGGCCTCCTCGAAGACCGCTGCGTGCTCCTCGAGGGGCCGGTCGTCCAGCCCCGCGACCAGGTCGAGCACACGGTCGACGGCCTCGATGCCGGTCGGTGTGGGCGCCGGAACGGGTACCTCGGTCATGCCGCGAGGCTACCGCGCCGCCGACGTCGGCGCGGGGAGCCCTGCCGCGGTGATGTCGACCACCGCGCCGGTGTCGTCGAGGTGCTGCCAGGCGGCCGCGGCGGCCACCCGCCACGCGTCGTCCGGGTCCTGCTCGGCACTGCCACCGTCGAGCGCCTCGACCTCGAGCCGGCCGTCCACGACCCGGGCGCGCCAGCCCCCGAGGCCCCAGTCCCGCCCGTCGGGCTCCGGTGCCGGGTGCGCCCGGTCGAGGCCGGCCAGGTCGCCCGCGAGGTAGCTCGGGCGCAGCGCCGGCGGCGCGGCGACCAGCTCGGCGAGCCCGGTCACCCCGGTGAGCACGAGCAGCGAGTCGAGCCCGGCGTTGCGGGCGCCCTCGATGTCGGTGTCCAGCCGGTCGCCCACCATCAGCGGACGCTCGCCGCCGACCCGGCGCACCGTCTCGTCCAGCAGCGGCCGCGCCGGCTTGCCGGCCACCACCGGCGTCACCCCCGTGAACCGGGACAGCATGTCGACCAGGACGCCGTGCCCCGGCGCGGTGCCGAAGGCAGTGGGGATGGTCTGGTCGGTGTTGCTCGCGATCCACGGGAGGCCGTCGCGCACCCGCACGGCGACCCGCATCACCTCCTTCCACGCGACGTCGGGGCCGTAGCCGGTGACCACACCGACGGCGTCGTCGTAGGCACCGACCGGCTCCAGCCCGGCCTCGACCAGCGAGCTGCGCAGGCCCTCGGCGCCCAGGCCGACGACCCGCGCGCCCTCACCCCACTGCTCCCGCGCCAGCCGGGAGGCGGCCTGGGCGCTGGTGACGACGTCACCGGCGTCCGCCTCGACCCCCAGCTCGACGAGGTGGTCCGCGACCACCCGGGGCGATCGGGACGCGTTGTTGGTGATGAAGGCGACCCGCATCCCGGCCTGCCGCGCCACGGCGATCGCCGCCGCCGCGCCCGGCACGGCTTCGCTGCCGATGTAGACGACGCCGTCGAGGTCGAGCATGGCGAGGTCGTAGGCGGCGGTCAGGGACTGCGACGAAGTGAGCAACACGGCTCCACCTTGCCAGCCCCTGCCTCGCACCGCTCCGTAGGATCTCCGGGTGGACGCAGCAGCACTGGTGACTCCCCCGTACGTCGCGGGTCCGCTGCGCCTCCTGCCCTTCCGCGGGCTCATGCTCAGCCCGGGTCGGGTCGGCAACCCGACCACGGGGCGCGCCTTCGCCCGGCCCTACAAGGACGTCTCGAACCGCCTGGTGCGCTGGCAGGCCCGCGGCTTCGTCGAGCGTGACGAGGAGCCGGCGCTCTACCTGCACGAGTACACCTCCGCCGGGATCACGGTGCGGGGGCTGGTCGGCGCGCTCGACGTCTCCCGCCGTGCGACCCGCCCCGAGGACCGCGCCGTGCTCCCCCACGAGGGCATCCACCCGGCCCAGGCCGACGACCTGGCCGACCGGATGGCCGAGATGGAGCTGAACCCGGCACCCATCCTGCTCGTGCACCGCGCGACGGAGCGGCTCCGCGACCTGCTGAGCGAGGTGACCCGGGGCGGGACCTTTCGCGAGTTCACCGACCGCGGTGAGCAGCAGCACCGGATCTGGGCGATCCGTGACGCCGCGAGCCTCGCTGTCGTGGCCGAGGAGCTCGCCGACAGCCAGGCCCTCATCGCCGACGGCCACCACCGCTACGCCGCCTACCTCCGCCTGCAGCGCCGGCGCGCTGGCGAGGGCGCCCAGCCGGCTGCCACCGACTACGGGCTCGCGATGCTCGTCGACCAGGACTCGACGCCCCTCTTCCTCGGACCGATCCACCGCACGCTGGTCGGCACCTCGCTGGAGGACCTCCGCGACGCCGTGCAGAGTGTCGGCCTCGGCTACGAGGAGCACCCGCAGGGCGAGGCGGTGGCCGCGCTCTGCGCGACCCGGCTGGCGGCCACCGACGGCGAGCGCTGGGCGGTCGTCGACCTCGGGGCCGACCCGCACCAGGCCGCGGTCGAGACCCTGCACCGGCGGATCGTGCCGGCGCTCCCACACGGACCGAGCTCACTGGCCTACCACCACAGCGTCGACGAGGCGCTGGCGTCGGCACGCCCCGACGCCGTGGCCGTGCTGATGCCCGCTCCGTCGGTGGACGTCGTGCTCGAGGTCGCAGCGGCGGACCGCCTGCTGCCGGAGAAGGCGACGTCCTTCCAGCCCAAGCCGAGCCTGGGCGTGCTGATCAGGTCGCTGCGCGACGAACCGTACGGCACGAGCTGACCTCCACCTCGACCCGCGACATCGTGCGCTCGCCCGCCCGGTAGAACCGGCGGCGCAGCGCTCCCTCCACCTCCACCTCGTCACCGGGGCGCCAGCGGGCCATCGTGCGGCGGGTCCGCGCGGACCACGCGGCGAGGTCCACCAGGTCCACCGAGGACGACCGCCGGCCCGACGGCAGCACCCGCACCTTGTCGCGCGCCACCGAGATCCGGCAGACGCACAGCTCGTCCCCGCTCGGCAGCGTCCGCTGCTCCGGGACTGCCGAGATCCTGCCGACCAGGCGCACCGAGTTCACGTCGGTCGCCTCCTCCACCTTCGTCTCCATCTGTCTCCTCCACTCGTTCGGGTGAGAACAGGCTCCGACGCAGCGCCGACACCACCGGCCGGCCGACGGGGACGCTGTGGACGACGAGCCGCGGGACGGCTCCTGTGGAGGGTGGGCGGACAAAATCGGTGCGCCCGGGACGCCGATGCCGGCCAGAAATACCCCAAAACCACCGAAGGGCCAGCACGATGTGCTGGCCCTTCGGCGAATGTTTGTCCGGCGGCGTCCTACTCTCCCACATCCTCTCGGTTGCAGTACCATCGGCGCTGGCAGGCTTAACTTCCGGGTTCGGGATGGGACCGGGTGTTTCCCTGCCGCTATGGCCGCCGTAACTCTATGAACCCCTGTTCGGGCCGTCGGACCGGTGCCATCCAGGTTCCGATTGCTCGGGCTGGTGGTGGGTGGTCCGTCCCTGGTGGGGGTTGGATCTTGTTAGTGGACGCGTGCGGTGTGTTGCCCCTGTTTGGAATCCACGTGTCAGGCACGTGTTGTTGGAGTGTGTTGGGGGTTTGTTGTGGCAAGTCTTCGGCCTATTAGTACCGGTCGGCTGGGCATTGCTGCTGTACACCTCCGGCCTATCAACCCAGTGTTCTGCTGGGGGCCTTAACCCACAAGGGGTGGGAAACCTCATCTTGAAACGTGCTTCCCGCTTAGATGCGTTCAGCGGTTATCACTTCCGAACGTAGCCAACCAGCCCTGCACCTGGCGGTACAACTGGCACACCAGAGGTTCGTCCATCCCGGTCCTCTCGTACTAGGGACAGCCTTTCTCAAGTTTCCTACGCGCGCGGCGGATAGGGACCGAACTGTCTCACGACGTTCTAAACCCAGCTCGCGTGCCGCTTTAATGGGCGAACAGCCCAACCCTTGGGACCTACTCCAGCCCCAGGATGCGACGAGCCGACATCGAGGTGCCAAACCATCCCGTCGATATGGACTCTTGGGGAAGATCAGCCTGTTATCCCCGGGGTACCTTTTATCCGTTGAGCGACGACCCTTCCACTCGGAGTCGCCGGATCACTAGTTCCGACTTTCGTCCCTGCTCGACATGTCTGTCTCACAGTCAAGCTCCCTTGTGCACTTACACTCGAAACCTGATTGCCAACCAGGCTGAGGGAACCTTTGAGCGCCTCCGTTACATTTTGGGAGGCAACCGCCCCAGTTAAACTACCCATCAGGCACTGTCCCTGAACCAGATCATGGCCCTAGGTTAGACATCTAGTACGACCAGAGTGGTATTTCAACGATGACTCCACCCCAACTGGCGTCGAGGCTTCACAGTCTCCCACCTATCCTACACAAGCCGAACCAAACACCAATGCCAAACTATAGTAAAGGTCCCGGGGTCTTTCCGTCCTGCCGCGCGTAACGAGCATCTTTACTCGTAGTGCAATTTCGCCGAGTCCATGGTTGAGACAGTAGGAAAGTCGTTACTCCATTCGTGCAGGTCGGAACTTACCCGACAAGGAATTTCGCTACCTTAGGATGGTTATAGTTACCACCGCCGTTTACTGGGGCTTAAATTCTGAGCTTCGACTTGCGTCTAACCCGTCCTCTTAMCCTTCCAGCACCGGGCAGGAGTCAGTCCGTATACATCGTCTTGCAACTTCGCACGGACCTGTGTTTTTAGTAAACAGTCGCTTTCCCCTGGTCTCTGCGGCCCTTCCCGCTCACCCAGCAAGTGGGGTCACGTTCCGGGCCCCCCTT
>NZ_VLJQ01000071.1:0-34145 GCF_007829375.1 Nocardioides sp. J9
GGGGGTGTGGCAGCCGGTGCCGTGGGCGGAGGCGGAGGCCGGCTCGTCCTCGACGTCCACGCCGACGTCGCGGGCGAGCGCCGCGAGCCCGTCGGTGTAGCCCTGGCCGACGGCGCGCAACTTCCACTCGCCGTTGCGGCGGTAGACCTCGGCGAAGACCATCGCGGTCTCGGTGGTCGCGGGGATCTCGCAGCGCACAGCGGCCGGGCCGTGCTCGTCGGCCGCGACCTCGACGCCCAGCCCGGGCAGGGCGCCGAAGCTGCCGCTGCCGTCGAGCGAGGCGCCGATGACTACCTTGTCGACGTCGGCGGGCAGGACAGCGGTGTCGATCCGCACCCGGTCGATGGTGGTGGCACCCCGCGCGCCCTTGCCGAGGTGCGTGACGGCACCAGCAGCGCCCTGCGGCTGGTTGTAGAAGACGAAGTCCTCGTCCGAGCGCACCTTGCCGGTGGCGGCGCAGAGGAAGGCGGACAGGTCCGCGTCGACGCCGGGACGGGCCTCCCAGGTCAGGGTGACCACGACGCACGCAGGCAGTCCTGCCTGGCCGAGTCCGGTGTTGCCTCCCCGGGCAAGCATCTGCGTCACGTCGCGCTGCTCCTGTCCCGACGGGCCGGCCCGTCGTCGGTGTGGCTGGGGTCGCCCATCGTACGGACGGCCGATCGGCACCCGTGCGGGCGATGCCGCCCGGTCCGGCGCACGAGCTGCCCGGCACAATGGCGGCCGTGAACAGCGACGGCGAGTCCCCGGTCCTCCTGCGCCGCGAGGGGCACGCCGCGCACGTCGTGCTCAACCGGCCGCGGGCCATCAACGCGCTCACCCACGAGATGGTCGGCATCATCACCGCGGCCCTCGAGGAGTGGCGCCACGACGACAGCGTCCGCACGGTCGTGCTCACCGGGGCCGGCGAACGCGGGCTGTGCGCGGGCGGCGACATCGTCGCGATGTGGCACGACGCGAAGGCGGGCGGCTCCGAGTCGGCGGCGTTCTGGGCGGACGAGTACCGCCTCAACGCCACCATCGCCGCCTACCCCAAGCCGTACGTCGCCATCATGGACGGCATCGTGCTCGGCGGCGGGATCGGGCTGTCGGCCCACGCCCCGCAGCGCGTCGTGACCGAGCGCTCCTCCATCGGCATGCCCGAGGCCGGCATCGGGTTCCTGCCCGACGTGGGCGGGACCTTCCTGCTGTCGCGGGCACCCGGGGAGACCGGCACCCACCTCGGCCTCACCGCCGGTTCCATCGGCGCCGGCGACGCGATCGCCACCGGCTTCGCCGACCACTACGTCCCGACCGAACGGGTCCCGCGCCTGCTCGAGGAGCTCGCCACCCGCGACGCCGACGAGGCGCTCGCGGACGCCGAGCAGCCCGCGCCGCCGTCCCCGCTCACCGGGGCGCGGGCCTGGCTGGACGAGGCCTACGCCGGCGACGACGTCGTCGAGGTCCTCCGGCGGTTGCGCGCGCTCGGCCACGAGGAGGCCGAGCGCGCCGCCGCGACCATCGAGGCGAAGTCGCCGACCTCGGTCAAGGTGACCTTGCGCGCCCTGCGCGAGGCTGCGCGGATGACGGACCTGCCGCAGGCGCTCGACATGGAGTTCCGCCTCGCCGTGCGGCTGCACCACTCCCACGACTTCGTCGAGGGCGTGCGGGCCCAGGTCGTCGACAAGGACCGCAACCCGCGCTGGGAGCCGCCGCACGTGCGTGACGTCGACGACGCCGCCGTGGCAGCGCTCTTCGAGCCGCTCGGCGACCGCGAGCTGGGGCTGTCCGCCCGCTGACGGTCGCCGACCGTCAGCGGGCGGTCAGTCTGCTTCCCCCGGTCGCACCTGCTCCCGCCGACCACCGGGGACGAGGAGGTCGAGCAGGAGCAGGGCGGCGACCGAGGACGACACGACGAACGCCATCCACGACCCGACGGCCATGAGCACCACGGTGCCCGCCGCCCCGACCACCACCAGCGGGAGCAGCGCCGGGGAGTGACCGAGCCAGAGGGCGACGCAGGCCACCATCGACGCGAGGCCCAGGGTCCCCAGGAGGATGCCCTCGCTGACGATCCCGGTGTCGTCGAGGCCGACGGTCCCGCGCGCGGCGGGGACGACCGCGGCCAGGCCGACGAGCAGCAGGCCGGCCGCCTGGACCTAGCCGGTGGCGACCGTTGCGCTGGCGGCCCACCCCCGGACGTCCGGGACGACCTGCGGCCGGCCGGTCTGCACCTGGATCATGTCGTCGACGATAGGTCGCAGGAGCCCCCCGGCGCGTGCCCCTCGGGGGGTGAGGTCGTACCTCCTTCGGGGGTACGACCTGGCACCCACCCGGGCTGGAGCGTTCCCAACGCCCGCGAGCCGACCTACGCTGGCACGAGCGCAACGTCGCGCGCCGAGGAGGCGAGACATGGGGGGACGTCGTACGGACCCACCTGTTCGCCAGCCGGCCGGGCATCTGGGCCCAGCACATCGGGGCGGACACGGTCGAGGAGGTCGAGGCCGTGCTCGACGAGGCCCAGCGCCTGCTCGGTCCCGACTCGGTGCCGGCGATCGACGACATCACCGACTTCGAGGCTGCCATCGCCGCGCTCGAGACCGGGTGGAGCGCGGTCCGCACCGCGCTCGTCGGCGGGCACCTGGCCCTGGCCCCCGTCAGCGGCAGCACGGTCGACGACCTCATGGCGCGGACCATCCGGAGCGAGCGGCTCGTCCGCACGGCGCAGGTGCGCCACCGCGAGTCCGCCCTGGCCCAGGTCCGCGAGACCCTCATCGAGCTGCGCGACATCGACAGCGTGGACGGCTTGATGAGCGCCGGAGCGGAGGCGTTGTGCCGGCTCGGGTTCGACCGAGCCCTCGTCTCCCGCGTCGAGCAGAACACCTGGTTGACCGAGGCGGTCCACCTGGTCGACGACGACCCCGAGTGGGCCGCCGCGATCCTCGCCGCCGGCCGGGCGCACCCGGTGCCGCTGGTCCACGGCCTGCCGGAGGACGAGGCGCGACGACGGGCGGTGCCGGTGCTGGTGACCCGCGTGCAGGAGCGCGAGGCAGTCCGCCAGGCCGTCGCCGAGGCGTCGCAGTCGCGCTCGTACGTCGCAGCGCCGGTCATGCCCGGCCGGCGGTTGCTCGGGTTCGTCCACGGCGACCGGTTCTTCCGGCGCGGTGACGTGTCCGAGCACGACGCCGAGCTGATCGGGGTCTTCTCGCAGGGTTTCGCGTTCGCCCTGGAGCGGGCGATCCTCGCCGACGAGCTCGCCCAGGTCCGGGCCGCGGTGCGCCAGGTGGGCCTCGGCCTGCAGGGCTTCGCCGACGGCGACGCGTCGCCGAGCCTGCTGTCCGTGCCGACGGCGCCGGCGAGGTGGAGCAGCGGCACCGGCCCGCTGACCGGCGCCGCCCCTCGGGCCGACGGTGTCGAGCTCACCCGGCGTGAGCTCGAGGTGCTCGAGCTGATGGCCCAGGGCGACACCAACCAGCGGATCGCGCGGCGGCTCACGATCTCGGAGGGCACGGTGAAGTCCCACGTGAAGCGCATCCTGCGCAAGCTCGGCGCGGCGAACCGGGCCGAGGCCGTGGCCCGCTGGCACACCGCGCAGTCCCGCTCGACCGCCAGCTGACCCCCACGGACCGGGCCGGCATCCCCCCAACGGGCTACGACATCCATCCCAGGGGAGGCTGTGGACCGCGGCTTCGCAGGCGCACCCTCGGAGGGTGCTCGATGACGGGCACCACGACGCCGAAGGGAGGGGTGGTCATGACGTGGCACACCTCGACGACGACCCGCGACGACCTGCAGCAGCTGATCACCCACATCCGCCACTGTGGCGGGACGGTCGCCAGCTGCCAGCGGTGCGCCGAGGGCCTGCTCGTCACCTGGTTCACGCTCTGAGCCGTCCCGGCTAGCCTCGCAGGGTGGACAACCCTGACGAGGCACTGGCCCGGTTCGCCGCCCAGCAGCCGGGCGCTGCCCTGGGAGACGTGCTCGGCGCCTCCGGACGCAGCCTGCAGCCGATCAGCCGCGCCGGCCAGGAGGCCGCCACGAACCTGCTGGACAAGGCCACGCGCGGCCTGCTCACCGGCGACATGGACCGGGCGCGGCGGTTCGCCGACCGGGCATGCCGACTGGCCTACGACCGCCACGAGGAATCCCACCCGGCTGCCAGGGTCGCCCACATGCAGTTCTTCGACCTGGTGGTCGACACCCTGGAGGACTGCGAGCCCGGCGACACGCTCTGGCTCCAGGCCGCCGCGATGGCCGCCGCGGACGCCGACGAGCGGGGGCGCTCGGAGGTGCGGGACGTCCTCGAGGCGATCAGCCGGGACTACCACCTGACCCGGCGCGAGCACGCCGCGGTACGCGCAGCAGTCGTCGACCTGCCCGTGCTCACGTCAGCGTGGGAGCTCCGATTCGGACCCGCGGAGCACGATGCATTCGTGGAGACGGTGCTGTCGATGCTGAGGGTGACCATCGGCTACCTCGCCGCACTCGGTGCCCTCGAGGGCGTCGGCTCCTGAGCGTGCTCTAGCGTGCAGGGGTGTTCGCGTACGAGTTCGAAGGCCGTTCCCCGCAGGTCCACCCCGAGGCGTTCGTCGCGCCGACCGCCACGCTGATCGGCGACGTGCGGATCGAGAAGGGCGCGAGCGTCTGGTACGGCGCCGTCCTGCGCGCCGACATCTGCACGATCATCGTGCGCGAGGGCGCGAACATCCAGGACAACTCCGTGGTGCACGGTGCGCCCGACGTCGTCGTCGAGATCGGCGCCCACTCCACCGTCGCCCACGCCTGCGTCTTCCACGGCGACTCCCTCGGCGAGAAGGCGCTGCTCGGCAACGACAGCACCGTCCTCGACGGCGCCCGCGTCGGGTCCGGCAGCCTGGTTGCCGCCGGCTCGCTCGTGGCGCCCGGCACGGAGATCCCCGACGGGGTGCTCGCCGCCGGCAGCCCGGCGAAGGTCAAGAAGCCGATCGAGGGCACCGGGGCGTCGGTGTGGGTCGAGACCAACGCGCCCTACTACGCCGACCTCGCCCGCCGGCACCGCGAGGGCATTCGCCCCGCCGAGTGAGGCGGGACCTCAGAGGATCCCGGCGACCAGGTCGACCTGGCGCGGGTCCCCGCCGGTCGGGATGAGCTGCACCTCGTCCGTGCCGATCTCGGCGAACCGGTCGAGCAGCGCCCGGAGCTCCCCGAGCGTGCCGGCGAACCCCGCGCTGGGGGCGAGGGCGTCGACGATCTCGACCGGCAGCCAGTTCATGTAGTGCCGCAGGTGCGCGTGCACCTGCCCGCGCGGGTCGTCGGTGGCCTCGGCCAGGGCGAACCAGAAGGACGTGGTCAGCCGCGGCGCCGGACGGCCTTCATCCGCCCAGGCCTTGCGCGCCACGTCGAAGAGGGCAGCGGTCTCGTCCACGTCGGCGGTCAGCGTCATGCCGGCGAGCCCGTCGGCCCAGCGCGCCGCGTGCTCCGTCGTACGACGACCGAGGGTCCCGACGAGCAGCTCGGGGCCACCCTCCGTGGCCGGTCGGGGGCCGACCGGGCGGGTCGCGCCGGTGGTGTTCTTGCCGGCCCACACCCGGCGCAGCACGTCGGCGCGCTCGGCGAGCTGGGCCATGGTGCGGGTGCCCCAGTCGGCGCCGACGGCGCGGTAGTCCTCCTCGCGACCACCGACGCCCAGGCCGATCGAGAGCCGGCCGTCGCACAACCGGTCGGCGGTGGCGAGCGCCTTGGCCAGGTGGACCGGGTCGTGCAGCTGCGGCACCACCACGGTGGCGGCGATGCGCACCCGCGAGGTCCACGCCGACACGGCGCCGAGCAGGGTGAGGATGTCGGGGTTGTCGAAGGCGATCCGCTCGCCGAAGCTGAGCGTGCTCCAGGGGCCGGCGTCGATGCGGGTCGCCCAGTCCCGCAGCAGGGCGGGGTCGACGTCCGGCTCCATGACCGGCAGCGTCATGCCGACCTGCATCGCGCTCACCAGACCACGCCGCGGTCGACGACGAGGTTGGCGCCGGTGATCGACGCAGCCGCGTCGGAGGCCAGGAAGAGCAGCGACTCGGCGACGTCGCCCGGCGGCATGAAGCCGGGGATGACCGACTGGCTCTTGGCGACCAGCTCCCAGTTCGCGTCCTTCGGCAGGCCGGCCGCGGCCGCCTCGATCATGGGGGTGGCGATTCCACCGGGCGAGACGCAGTTGACCCGCACCCCGCGCGTGCCGAGCTCGACCGCCAGCGAGCGCATCCCCAGCAGCAGGGCGGCCTTCGAGGCGCAGTACTGCGCGTTGTAGGGCTGGCCCATCACGGCCGAGATGGACGCGACGGACACGATGTTGCCGCCGCTCTCGGCGAGCGCGTCGGCGAAGGACTGGGCGAGCAGCAGCGGCGCGAGCGCGTTGACGTCGAAGTGGCGGCGCAGGCCGGCGGCGCTGATCTTCCCGACCTCGGCGAACTGCTGGATGCCCGCGACGTTGCACAGCACGTCGAGGCCGCCGAGCTCGTCGAGGGCGGCGGCGACGAAGGACTCGCGCGCCGCGTCGTCGGCCAGGTCGCACGGCACGACACCGTCGGCGTCCTCGCGGAACAGGTCGGCCACCACCTGGCCGACNGGGCGGCGGCGACGAAGGACTCGCGCGCCGCGTCGGCAGCCACGTCGGTGGCGACGACGCGCGCACCTTCCTCGCGGAACAGGTCGGCCACCACCTGGCCGACACCCCCGGCAGCTCCGGTGACGACGACGCGACGGTCGGTGAACCGCTGGGCGCGGGCAGGGGCGGTGGTCATGGGTCCTCCTCGGTACGGGAGGCCCCACAATAGAACGCGTTCTACTTCTTGTCTCCCTACGATCTCCCCATGACCGACGGCTGGGAGTCCGACCGGCTCGACCTCGACGGCTACCTCGCCCGGCTGGGCGTCGCGCGCGCGGCGCCGGACCGGGCGCTGCTCGACACCCTGCACCGGGCGCACGTGCGGACCTTCCCCTTCGACAACGTCGACGTCGTGCTCGACCAGCACCCCGGCGTCGGCCTGGCGGCGCTCGACGCGAAGTTCGTGGGCCGCGGCCGGGGCGGCTACTGCTTCGAGCACGCGAGCGTCTTCGCGGCCGCCCTGGAGCAGCTGGACTACGACGTGCGCCGGCACCTGGGCCGCGTCGGCGACCCGGCGGCGGGCACCGTGCAGGGTCGCACGCACATGACGGTGGAGGTGCGGCTCGACGGTGAGCGGTTGCTGTGCGACCCCGGCTTCGGGATGAGCCTGCTGCACCCGGTGCCGCTCGTCGACGGCACGGGGTCCGACCAGGCCGGCTGGCCCTACCGGGTCGTGCGCGACGCTGCCGGCGGGTGGGGCCTGTGGCGGCTGCGCGAGGCCGGGTGGGAGCTCGCGCACACGACCGACGAGCTGGCGGTGCTGCCGGTCGACGTCGTGATCGGCCACCACTACACGAGCACCTTCCCGACCTCGCACTTCCGCAACAGCCTGATGGTCACCCGGCACGAGGAGGGCCGTCACGTCGCGCTGACCGCCTCCACCCTGACGGTACGACGCCCGGGCGAGCCGACCGAGCACCGCGAGCTCGCCGACGGCGAGCTGGTCGAGTGGCTCGACGCGCTGCAGGTCGGCCTCAGCCCGGACGAGACGGAGCGGCTGCTGGCCCGGCTCGCAGAGCTCGCCCGACCGGCCTGACGTCGCCCGACCGATCTGACGTCGTACGTCAGCGGCGGCTGCCCATCCGGGCGCCGAGCTGGTGGGCCTCGCGCAGCAGCAGCTCGCCGAGCTCGCGCTGGCGCGGCGGCGCGAGCCGCGACTCGATGCCGTTGATGCTCAGCGCCCAGCGCGGCTCCTCGTGGGCGTCGAAGACCGCCGCGCCCAGGCCCCAGCTGCCGGTGACGATGAGGCCGGGGTTGACGGCGTAGCCGCGACGCCGGGTCTCGGCGACCCGCTCGCGCAGGGCGGCTGCCGTGTGCTGCTCACCGTGGCTGGCGGCCAGGTCGGCCCGGGCGAGCCAGGACTCCCGCTCGCGCTCGGGCAGGAACGCGAGGATCACCAGGCCCGCGGAGGCGACGCCGAGGGGGAACCGGATGCCCTCGTGCAGGACGTGGGAGCGGATGGGGAAGCTGCCGTCCTCGCGGAGCAGGCAGACGGTCTCGTTGCCGCGGCGCACCGAGAAGTAGGCGCTCTCGCCGGTCTCGGCGGCGATGCGCAGCACTGCCTCGCGCGCCGCCGGCGCAATGTCGTGGCGGGTGGTGGCTGCGGCACCGAGCAGGAAGCACTCAGGCCCGAGGTGCCAGTCGGCGGTCTCCTCGTCGCGCTCGACCATGCCCTCCTCGCGCAGCGCGACGAGCAGCCGGTGCGCGGTGGGCCGTGGCAGGCCGGTGGCCTGGGCGAGGCCGGTGGTGCTGGCGCCGTCGGGCTCGCGGGCGGCGAGGGCGCGCAGCAGGGTCCCGACTCGTCCGACCACGCTCGCACCGTTGTCCACGCCCGGCAGCCTAGCCTGCGTCCACTGAGTGGACGCTTCTCCCCGCTACTGCCCGGGCAACGAGAAATCAGGCGGAAAGTCGCGCTCACCTGTTGACCACGATCGGGCACCTGGCCGAACCTCGCGGACATGGACAAGGTGATCTCCTCGGCCGCCGAAGCGGTCGCCGACATCCCGAGCGGAGCGACCCTCACGGTCGGCGGCTTCGGCCTGTGCGGCATCCCCTCGGTGCTCATCAACGCGCTCCTCGAGGCCGGCACGACCGACCTCGAGGTCGTCTCCAACAACGCCGGCGTCGACGACTGGGGGCTCGGCCTCCTGCTGACCGCCGGCCGGCTGCGGCGCGTGGTGGCGTCGTACGTCGGCGAGAACAAGGAGTTCGCGCGGCAGTACCTCTCCGGCGAGCTCGAGGTCGAGCTGACGCCGCAGGGCACGCTCGCCGAGCGGATGCGCGCCGGCGGCTCCGGCATCGCGGCGTTCTACACCCGCACCGGCGTGGGCACCCAGGTCGCCGAGGGCGGGCTGCCGTGGAAGTACGACTCCGCCGGCAACGTCGTGAAGACCTCCCCGGAGAAGCCGGTGATGGTGTTCGAGACCCGCGACGGGGAGCAGGAGTTCGTGCTCGAGGAGGCGATCGTCTCCGACTTCGGCCTGGTCCGCGCCTGGAAGGGCGACCGGCACGGCAACCTGCTCTTCCGCGACTCGGCCCGCAACTTCAACCCGCTGGCCGCGATGGCCGGCCGGGTCACCATCGCGGAGGTCGAGGAGCTCGTCGAGCCCGGCGAGATATACCCCAACCACGTGCACCTGCCGGGGGTGTACGTCCACCGCGTCGTACCGCTCACGCCGGAGCAGGCCGCGGACAAGAGGATCGAGAAGAGGACGGTGCGCTGAGATGGCCTGGGACCGTGAGCAGATGGCGGCGCGCGCCGCGGCGGAGCTCGTCGACGGCGACTACGTCAACCTCGGCATCGGCCTGCCGACGCTGGTGCCCAACTACGTCCCCGACGACGTCGAGCTGGTGCTGCAGAGCGAGAACGGCATCCTCGGCACCGGCGCCTACCCGACCGAGGACGAGGTCGACCCCGACCTCATCAACGCCGGCAAGGAGACCGTGACCGTCCGCAAGGGCGCGAGCTTCTTCGACTCCGCCACGAGCTTCGGGATGATCCGCGCCGGCAAGATCGACGCCGCGATCCTCGGCGCGATGCAGGTATCCGCCGGCGGCGACATCGCCAACTGGATGATCCCCGGCAAGATGGTCAAGGGCATGGGCGGCGCGATGGACCTGGTCCACGGCGCGAAGAAGGTCGTCGTGCTCATGGAGCACGTCGCCCGCGACGGGTCCTACAAGATCGTCGACGAGTGCTCGCTGCCCTACACCGGCCGCGGCGTCGTGCAGCGCATCATCACCGACCTGTGCGTCCTCGACGTCACCCCCGAGGGCCTGCGGCTCGTCGAGCTCGCGCCGGAGGTCACCCTCGACGAGGTGCGGGAGAAGACCGAGCCGGCCGTCCTGGCCGGCTGAACCGGCCCGCCCGGGCCGAGCCGGCCCGCCGGGGGGGCTCAGGACGGGTGGGCTCCCCCGTGCACGATGCGGTGGAGCTCACCCATCCGCTCGTCGAGGTCCTGCGCGACGTGGGCGGCCGCCTCGAGCTCGGCGAGCAGGTCGCTGGGCACGTCCTTGTCGTACTTGTAGTAGATCTTGTGCTCGACGCTGGCCCAGAAGTCCATCGCGACCGTGCGGATCTGCAGCTCGATCGGCACCTGGCGCACGTCGTCGGACAGGAACACCGGGATCTCCACGATCGCGTGGAGGCTGCGGTAGCCGTTGGGCTTGGGGCGGGCGACGTAGTCCTTGATCGTCCGCACCGTCACGTCGGGCTGGGTCGTGAGCATGTCGAGCACCTGGTAGGCGTCGGAGATGAACGCGCACACGATGCGCACGCCGGCGATGTCGGTGATCTGCTCGGCGATCGCCTCCAGCTCCAGCGGGCAGCCGATCCGCTCCGCCTTCTCCCGCAGGCTCTCGATCGTCTTCAGCCGCGAGCTGACGTGCTCGATCGGGTTGCCGGTGCCGCGGAAGGACAGCTCCTCGCGCAGGATGTTGATCTTCGTCAGCATCTCGTCGAGGCCGAACTTGTAGGTCAGCAGGAACTGCCCGATCTCGTTGGCGCGCGCCTCGTCCGGCAGCGGGCTGACGGCGGTCATCGGGCTCCCTGTCGGTCGCGGGCGGCGGTCTGGCTGTCGTGCTGGCTGTCGTGCTGGCTCGTGCGGTGGCGCTGCCGGCGGGCGGGTCCGGACGGCGCGGTCCCCCCAGTGTGCCGGGTCTGCGGTGATCGCCCGCGCAGGGGTCCACCGGTGGCCTAGGGTCCGGGCATGAGCGACGCAGCGACCGGCACGACCGGCATGACCGGCATGACGGGGCTGACCGTGCTGGTCGGCGGCGGGCGCGACGAGGAGCAGGTACGCCGCCTGCTCACCCCGTTCCTCGAGGCCGCCGGCACGGGCGAGGTCGCCGCGGTCGTGGTCGACGACGGCGAGGGCGTCGACCTGGCCCGCTGGCGTGGCCTGCTCGCCGACGCCACCGGCGTGCGCGACGTCGTGCTCTCGGCAGGCCGGCCGCTGGAGCCCGCCGACCTCGACGGGGTGGCCGGCGTGTTCGTCGCGGGCGGCCTCACGCCGCTGTACGCCGAGCTGGTGGTCCCGCAGCGTGACCTGCTCGCCACACTCCCCTACGCCGGCTTCTCGGCGGGCGCGGCGATCGCCTCGGAGCGCGCGATCGTGGGCGGCTTCCTGGTCGACGGCGTCGCCGTCTGCCCGGAGGACGCTGCGGAGGACCTCGGCGACGTCACCGTGGTGGACGGCCTGGGCCGGGTCCCCTTCGCCGTCGACGTGCACGCCGCCCAGTGGGGCACGCTCCCCCGCGCGGTCGCCGCGGTGGGCGCCGGCCTGGTGCCCGAGGCCCGCGCGGTCGACGAGCACACCGCACTCGTCGTGCGTGACGGCCAGGTGCAGGTCGTCGGCGCCGGGCAGGCCCTGCGGGTGCGGCCGGGGCCGGACGGCGTTGTCGTCGGCTGACCCGCCCGCCGGCGTACTCCGTGGACCTGGTGGCCGCTTCCCGAGGTTGGTGGCCGCTGCAAGAGTCAACAAGTTCGGGAATCACCGCCCAGGCGGTGGTTCCCGCCCACCCACTCATCCGCGATGAGGAACTGTTCTTCCACATCCCGGAATCTGCTAGAGTGACCGGGTGCGCAGAGCAAAGATCGTCGCGACCCTCGGCCCGGCTACGTCCTCGGCGGACGTGATCGCCGACCTCGTGGCCGCGGGCATGGACGTCGCCCGGCTCAACATGAGCCACGGCAACCACGACGACCACGCCAAGACCTACCAGCTCGTGCGCGACGCGGCGCGTGACGCCGGCCGCGGGGTCGGCATCCTCGCCGACCTGCAGGGACCGAAGATCCGGCTCGGCAAGGTGCCCGGCGGCCCGCYGCCGCTCGAGGAGGGCGCCGACTTCACGATCACCACCGAGGACGTCCCCGGTGACGCGCGACGCTGCTCGACGACGTACCAGGGCCTGCCGGGCGACGTCGCCGCCGGCGACCGCGTCCTCATCGACGACGGGCGCGTGGTGCTCGAGGTGACCGGCGTCGAGGGCACCGAGGTGCACACCCGCGTCGTCGTCCCCGGCAAGGTCAGCGACCACAAGGGCATCAACCTGCCCGGCGTCGCGGTGTCCGTGCCGGCGCTGTCGGAGAAGGACCGCGAGGACCTGCGCTTCGCGCTGCACCTCGGTGTCGACCTGGTCGCGCTGTCGTTCGTGCGCGACGCGGCGGACGCCGACGAGGTGCGCGCGATCATGCGCGAGGAGGGCATCCACCGCCCGGTCGTGGCGAAGATCGAGAAGCCGCAGGCGATGCAGAACCTCGACGCCGTCATCGACGCCTTCGACGCCTTCATGGTCGCCCGCGGCGACCTCGGCGTGGAGTGCCCGCTCGAGGACGTGCCCTTCCTGCAGAAGAAGGTCATCGACGCCGCCCGCCTCAACAGCAAGCCGGTCATCGTTGCCACCCAGATGCTCGAGTCGATGATCACCAACCCCGCCCCCACCCGCGCCGAGGCCTCCGACGTCGCCAACGCCGTCCTCGACGGCGCGGACGCGGTGATGCTCTCCGGCGAGACCAGCGTCGGCGCCCACCCCGTCGTGGCGGTGCGCACGATGGCTCGCATCGTGGAGTCCACCGAGGACAACGGCCTCGACCGGATGGCGCCGATCGACTGGCAGCCGCGCACCAATGGCGGCGTCATCGCCAAGGTCGCCGTCGAGGTCGCCAACCGCCTCGACGCCCGCTACCTCGTCGCCTTCACCACCTCCGGCGACACCGCCCGCCGCGTCTCGCGCCACCGCAGCGCGGTCCCGGTCCTCGGCTTCACCCCGGTCCCGCTCGTCCGCGACCAGCTCAGCCTCACCTGGGGCGTGCAGACCCACGTCGTCCCGCACGCCGACCACACCGACGAGATGGTCCGCCAGGTCGACCGCGCGCTGATGGACAGCGGCAAGGTGCAGAAGGGCGACGTCGTCGTGATCATCGCCGGTACCCCGCCCGGCACCCCCGGCTCCACCAACACGCTCAAGGTGCACCGCCTCGGCGACCCCGTGGGGCGCGCCGGCCAGGAGGGCTGAGCGGGCGCGGGAATCACCGCTCCAGAGGCGATTCCCTCGCTTCCTGACCGGTGCAACGGTCAGGAAGCAGCAGGAACGGTCAGGAAGTACGGCGTCGGAGCCGGGCCGGGACCGGGCCGGGACCGTGCCGGGAATCACCGCCCAGGCGGTGATTCCCGAGGTTGTTGACTGCTGCAGCGGCCAACAAGTCCGGGAACCGGCCACCAGGTACACCGTCGGCCGGACCGTCACCTCGCCCGCAACGACTCGTCGACCGACAGGTCGAAGTACTCCTCCGGGTCCACCGCCACGACGCCATCCTCGCGTCAGCGACCGAACCGCGCGACGTACCTGCGCTGCCACGGCGTCTCCACCGCACGCCGGTCGTAGTGCTGCCGCACGAAGGCGACGGCTCCGTCCGGCGGTACACCGTCGAGGACGGCCAGGCACGCGAGCGCGGTCCCCGCCGGCGTTCTCGAAGTACCTCGCCCGCTGCCCGGACGCCTGGAGCCGACGAGCGAGCTCCCTGGCGGCGGTCGTCTTCCCGGACCCGTCGATGCCGACGATGGCGACGAGGACCGCGGGCACGCCCCGAGTCTGCCAGCGGCGACCGCCTAGGGTGGCGACGTGGCCATGTCCCTGAAGTACGCCGTGGTCGAGCGCGAGCGGCGCTACCTGCTGGCGTCGATGCCCGCCGGCACGCAGGAGATGCGGGTCATCCTCGACCGGTACGTCGTCGGCACCCGGCTCCGCTTGCGGGAGGTGCGGTCGCGCGACGGTTCGGTCCTGCGCAAGCTCAACCACAAGGTGCGCCTCGGCGACGGCCCGGCCGAGGTCGCCTCCACCAGCTGCTACCTCGACGACGACGAGTGGACGCTGCTGCAGTCGCTTCCTGCCTACGAGCTGACCAAGCACCGGCACACGGTCCGCCGCGACGGCCTCGTGGTCGTCGACCAGCACGTCGACGGCAGCCTCATCGCCGAGGTCGACGACGGGGACGGACCACCGGGAGTCGTGCCCAACTGGCTCGACGTGGTCGAGGACGTCAGCGACGACGAGGCGTGGACCGGCGCCGCCCTGGCCGCCCGGCTCGGGCGGATGTCCGCTGCCCCTGGCTGAGCCGCCTCCCTGGGGATGTCAGGACGCCCGGTGATCGAGGTGCGACGAGCMCCAGCGAGGAGCCTCGAAACCTCCGGGCCCACCAGGCTTAGGTGCGGCGCACCGTCCGGCGAGAAGGCCTCGCGATGATTCCGGCGCCTCCGACGAGTCCTCCTGTCCGTGAAGCTCCTCCTCACCTCCGGTGGCGTGACCAACCCGAGCATCCGGCAGGCGCTGGTCGACCTGCTGGGCAAGCCGGTCGAGGAGGAGCACGCGCTGTGCATCCCGACGGCCATGCACGGGCACCCGCAGGTCGAGCCGGGCTGACGTGGCAGTTCGTGGCGGGGCGGTCGGACAACCCGATGGTCGACCTGGGCTGGGCGTCGGTCGGGCTGCTGGAGCTGGCGGCGCTGCCGAGCATCGAGCGCGAGCGGTGGGTGCCGTGGGTCGAGCAGGCGGACGCGCTGCTGGTGGCGGGCGGGGACGTGCTCTACCTGTGCCACTGGGTGCGGGAGTCCGGGCTGGCCGACCTCCTGCGGGGCTCACGGACACGGTGTGGGTCGGCCTGAGCGCCGGCAGCATGGTGCTGACGCCCGAGGTCGGGGACGACTTCATCCAGTGGCGACCGCCGTCCGGGGACACCAGCACGCTCGGCCTCGTCGACTTCTCCATCTGCCCGCACCTCGCCCCGGAGGGACGACCGGGCAACACGCTGGCCGAGGCGGAGGCGTGGGCGGCGGCGATCTCCGCGCCGGCGTACGCCGTCGACGACCAGACCGCGTTCCGGGTCGTCGACGGCGAGGTCGAGGTGGTCTCGGAGGGGACGTGGCACCAGCTGCGACGAGCCACGCCCTGAGAACCCTCTCGCGACCTGTCGGCCGCCACCACTACCCTCCTCCGGGGAGGTCCCATGACAGGCGGTGAAGCAGAGGCGACGGCGCGTCCGGCCCTGCCCCGGGTCGACCTCGTGCGGGTCGCCGGGATCGCGGTCTTCGTCCTCGCCCTGGCGGCGTACGTGCAGTACAAGGGCCTTCCGCGGCAGGGCTACCAGGTCGTCATCATCCTGTGGCTGGCCACCGTGGTCTGGGACATCCGCCGGCCGCTGCGCGAGCACGTCGCGTTCATCAGGGACTGGTGGCCACCGTTCGCGGTGCTGCTGTTCTACCTCTACAGCCGCGGCGTGTCCGACGACCTCGGCATCTTCGGCGTCCACTACAGCGAGCCGATCGAGGCCGACCGCTGGCTGTTCGGCGGCGYCCTGCCGACGCAGTGGCTGCAGGAGCAGCTGTGCGGGGTGCCGTGCCGCCAGTCCCTCCCTCCGGCCTGGTACGACGTCGTGCTGACCACCGTCTACTACTCGCACTTCTTCGCCGCGCTCGCGATCGGCGCCGTGCTGTGGAAGCGCAACCGCGACGCGTGGGTGCACTACATGCGGCGCTACCTGGTCATCATCTCGGCGTCCGTCGTCTGCTACGTCCTCTACCCGATGGCGCCGCCGTGGATGGCCGCGCGCGACGGCTACATGACCGACGACGTCGCCCGGATCACCGGCCGCGGCTGGTTCGACCTCACCGCCTCGACCGGCAGCACGACGACCGCGCACCAGAACGTCTCCGCGATCGGCAACCAGGTCGCGGCGATGCCGTCACTGCACTCGGCGCTCGCGATCTTCATCGCCTGGTGGGCGATCACCCACTTCACCAGCAGGTGGCGCTGGACGGTGCTGCTCTACCCCGCCAGCATGCTGTTCTCGCTCGTCTACTACGCCGAGCACTACGTCGTCGACGAGATCGCCGGCGCCCTGCTGGTCGCGGTGGTCGTGGCCGGCTGGGGCTGGTGGGACCGCCGGCGCGCACGCCGTGCCGCTCCCACCGTCGAGAGCAGCAGCACCGACCGCGCCGAGGACGGGGACGACGAGGACGGGCTCAGCCCCGACCGACGTACGGCATCCCTGTCGCCATGATCGTCATCGTCGGCACGCTGACGTCGAGCGGCAGCCGGGCCATGGCGACGACGGCGTCCGCGACGTGCTGCGGGTCGAAGGTCGGCTCCGGCCGGACGGAGCCGTCGGCCTGACGGGCGCCGGTCGCGATGCCGGCGGTCATCTCGGTCGCGGCGTTGCCGATGTCGACCTGCCCCACGGCGATGTCGTGGGCGCGCCCGTCGAGCGCGAGCGCCTTGGTCAGCCCGGAGATCGCGTGCTTCGACGTCGTGTACGCCGCACTGCCGGGCCGCGGGACGTGCGCCGAGATCGACCCGTTGTTGATGATCCGCCCGCCGCGTGGCTCCTGGCGCTTCATCTGCCCGAAGGCGGCCCGGGCGCAGAGGAACGAGCCGGTCACGTTGACCGCGAGGGTGGCCTCCCAGTCGTCGACGGCCACGACGTCCACGTCGCCGGAGGGCCCGAAGGTGCCGGCGTTGTTGACCAGCAGGTCGACCCGGCCCCACTCCGCGACGACCGTGGCGAAGGCGGCGTCGACCTGGCCGGGGTCGGCGACGTCGGTCGGCAGGACCAGCGCCGAGGCCATCGGTGCGGCCGTCTCCTCGAGGGTGGCGCGGGTGCGGCCGAGCAGCGCGACGTCGTGCCCGGCCTCCCCGAGGGCGCGGGCGACCACCCGGCCGAGGCCGGAGCCGGCACCGGTGACGACGGCGACCGGCACGTCAGACGAACTGCCGCGACAGGGCGGCGTGCCGGTTGACGTCCTTGTAGAGCAGGTAGCGGAACCGGCCGGGGCCGCCGGCGTAGCAGGCCTGCGGGCAGAAGGCGCGCAGCCACATGAAGTCGCCCTCCTGCACCTCGACCCAGTCCTTGTTGAGCAGGTAGACGGCCTTGCCCTCGAGGACGTAGAGGCCGTGCTCCATCACGTGCGTCTCCGGGAACGGGATCGCGCCGCCGGGCTCGAAGCTCACGATGTTGACGTGCATGTCGTGGCGCACGTCGTCCGGGTCGACGAAGCGCTGGGTCCGCCACGCGCCGTTGGTGCCGGGCATCTCGCCGCCCTCGACCTCGGTCTCGTTGGTGACGAAGGCCTCCGGGACGTCGATCCCCTCGACCCGCTGGTAGGCCTTGCGGATCCAGTGGAAGCGCGCGACCTGGTCGCTGGTGTTGTGCAGCGTCCACGCGCAGCCGGGCGGGAGGAACGCGTAGCCGCCGGGGGTGAGGTCGTGCTTCTCGCCCTCGATCGCCAGCGTCAGCGCACCCTCGACGACGAAGAGCACGCCCTCGGCGCCGGGGTCGAGCTCCGGCTTGTCGCTGCCGCCGCCGGGCGAGACCTCGACGATGTACTGCGAGAAGGTCTCCGCGAAGCCGGACAGCGGCCGGGCGATCACCCACAGCCGGGTGCCCTCCCAGAACGGCAGGCTGCTGGTGACGATGTCGCGCATCGTGCCGCGCGGCAGGACGGCGTAGGCCTCGGTGAACACCGCGCGATCGGTGGTGAGCTCGTGCTGGCCCGGGTGGCCGCCCGTCGGGGCGTAGTAGCGGGGCTGGTCGGACTGGTCGGCCATCGGGTCAGGCTCCTCCTCGGGTCAGCAGCCGGCCCTGCGGCGCGGCGTCGATGTCGATCTTCGCGCCGCGCAGCCAGGTCGAGCGGACGACGCCCGCGAGCGGCCGGCCGTGGTACGGCGTGACGGCGTTCTTGTGGTGCAGCTTGGCGACGTCGACCACGAAGGCGTCGTCGGGGGCGAAGACGCAGAAGTCGGCGTCGTAGCCGAGCTCGATGCTGCCCTTGCGCTGCAGGCCGGCCTGCCGGGCCGGGGCCTGGGACATCCAGCGGGACACGTCGACGAGCGAGAAGCCGCGACGGCGGGCCTCGGTCCACACCGCCGACTGGCCGAGCTGGAGCGAGGAGATGCCGCCCCACGCGACGCCGAAGTCGCCGGTGTCGAAGCACTTGAGGTCCGGCGTGGACGGCGAGTGGTCGGAGACGACGAGGTCGATGACGCCCTCGCGCAGGCCCTCCCACAGCAGCTCGCGGTTGGCGGCCTCGCGGATCGGCGGGCAGCACTTGTACTGCGTCGCTCCGTCGGGGATCTCCTCGGCGGCGAAGGTCAGGTAGTGCGGGCAGGTCTCGGCCGTGATCCGCACCCCGTCGCGCCGGGCGGAGGCGAGCATGGCGAGCACGTCGGAGCTGGAGACGTGCAGGATGTGCACCCGGCAGCCGGTCCAGCGGGCGAGCTCGATGACCTGGGCGACGGCGAGGTTCTCCGCGCCGCGCGGGCGGCTGTGCAGGAAGTCCTCGTAGGTCTCGCCGTGCGGGTCGGGCGCCCGCTCGATCGCGTGGGTGTCCTCGGCGTGCACGATCATCAGCCCGTCGAAGGACTGGATCTCGCGCATCGCCTCCTCGAGCTGGTCGGGGTCCAGGTGCGGGAACTCGTCGACGCCGGAGTGCAGCAGGAAGCACTTGAACCCGAAGACGCCGGCGTCGTGCAGGCCGCGCAGATCGGGCACGTTGCCGGGGATCGCGCCGCCCCAGAAGCCGACGTCGACGAACGCCTGGCTCTCCGCGGTCTTGCGCTTGAGCTCCAGCGCCGGGACGTCGCAGGTCGGCGGGATGCTGTTGAGCGGCATGTCGACGATCGTGGTGACGCCGCCGGCGGCCGCGGCGCGGGTGGCGGACGAGAAGCCCTCCCACTCGGTGCGGCCGGGGTCGTTGACGTGCACGTGCGAGTCGACGACGCCGGGCATGAGCACCTCGTCGTCACCGAGCTCGAGCACCTCCGGGGCCTCGAGGTCGGACGACAGCGGCTCGATCGCGACGATCGCGCCGTCGCGCACGCCGATGCAGCGGGCCACCTCGCCGTGCCGGGCCACGACGCGCGGCGCGCGGATCACCAGGTCCAGGTCGCGGTCCATGGGCTCACCCTCCGTGACTTCCACATTTCGGAATGTCATTTCTGTTCTCTGAAAATTACGCCGGACGCTTCGCGCCGGTCAAGAGGTCTGCGTCCGCGGCCGCGACGACCGGGGTGCACTGCCGGCCGAGGCCGCTGACCTCAGCCTCCACCACCTGTCCGGGCCGGAGGAAGGGCCGCGGCTCGGGACGTCCGGCAGCCACGCCGCCGGGGGTGCCGGTCAGCACCAGGTCGCCGGGCTCGAGGGTCATCAGCGTGCTCACGTAGGCGAGCAGCTCGGCGACCCCGAAGGCCATCCGCGCCGTCGTGCCGCGCTGCCGGCGCTCGCCGTCGATCCACAGCTCCAGGCGCAGGTCCTGGGGGTCGGGCACCTCGTCGGGCGTGACCAGCCAGGGGCCGACGGGCGTGAACGTGTCGGCGCACTTGCCCTTGGCCCACGTCGGGCCGGCGGCGATGCGCGAGCGCTCGCTCACGTCGTCCGCGGTGACGTAGCCGCCGACGGCAGCGAGCGCCTCCTGGGGGGAGGAGCAGCGGCTGAGCCGGCTGCCGACCACGACGCCGAGCTCGACCTCGTGGTCGCTGGTCTCCGAGCCCGGCGGCAGCTCGATCGCGTCGAACGGCCCGGACACCGTGGTTGACGGCTTGAGGAAGACCACGGGCTCGTCGGGGATCGCGGCCCCCGCCTCCTCGGCGTGGTCGACGTAGTTGAGCCCGATGCCCACGACCTTGCCCGGCCGGGCGACGGGGGCGCCGACCCGCAGGCCGTCGGGAACGACGGGCAGCTCGGCGGACGCGAGCGCCTGGCGGACCACCCGCAGCCGCACCGGGTCGGCCAGCAGGGCGCCGTCGACGTCGGTCACGACCGCGGACAGGTCGCGCAGCACGCCGTCGGCGTCGAGGCCGGCGGGCCGTTCGTGGCCCGGTGGGCCGATGCGCAGCAGCCTCATGCGTTCTCCTCGATCAGGACGAGTCGGTCGGTGGCGATCTGCTCGCCGAGCCGCTCGAGCAGGGTGGCGCCGTCGGTCAGGCAGCGCTGGAGGTCGGGCTCGACGTCGGTCAGGGCGTAGGCCGTGCCGATGCCCGCGGCCCCGAGCCGCTCAGGGTCGAGCCGGTTGACGCCGCAGACCGCGACGACGGGGACCCCGGCACGGGCGGCAGCGGCGGCGACGCCCGCGGGCGCCTTGCCGTGCAGGGTCTGCTCGTCGAGCGCGCCCTCGCCGGTGACGACGAGGTCGGCGCCCGCGAGGCGCTCGCCGAAGCCGACGAGCTCCAGCACCAGCTCGATGCCGGAGCGCAGCTCGGCGCCGAGCACGGCCAGGGCCGCGAAGCCGACACCGCCGGCGGCGCCGGCGCCGGGCCGGTCGCGCACGTCGGCGCCGGCGCTGGTCGCCACGACGTCGGCCCAGCGGGCGAGTGCGGCGTCGAGGCGTCGTACCTGCCCGGGGTCGGCACCCTTCTGCGGGCCGTAGACCGCGGCCGCGCCGTGCGGGCCGGTGAGCGGGTTGTCGACGTCGCAGGCCACGGTGACCGTGACGCCGTCGAGCCGGTGCCGCAGGCCGTCCAGCTCGAGCCGGTCGACGTGCTCCAGCCCGGCGCCGCCGTCGGCGACGTCGCTGCCGTCGGCGGTGAGCAGCCGCGCGCCGAGACCGCGGAGCAGGCCGGCACCGCCGTCGGTGCTGGCGCTGCCGCCGATCCCGAGGACCACCCGGCGACAGCCCGCGTCGACCGCGGCTGCGAGCGCCTGGCCCGCGCCGAGGCTGGACGCGCCGAGCGGGTCGGGCGCGCCGGGCAGCCGGACGAGGCCGGCGGCGTCGGCGAGCTCGACCACGGCGAGATCGCCCCGCCGCGCGTACGACGTGCGCACGGGCTCCCCGGTCGGGCCGGTCACGGTGACCGGGACGAGGTCGAAGCCCGCGGCCGCCGCAGCGGCCAGGGTGCCGTCGCCGCCGKCGGCCACCGGGGCCGAGTCGACGACGGCGTCCGGGACGACGCGCCGGATGCCGGCGCCCACCGCCGCCGCGACGTCGGCGGCGGTGAGCGATCCCTTGAACTTGTCGGACGCGATCAGGACCCGGGGCACGGCACGGTCCCGATCAGTCAAGCGGGACGAGGGCGGTCGGGGCGTGCTCGCCGCGCTCGGCCAGCTCCTCGAACTCCACGACACCGTCGATCTCCAGGCCCATCGACACGTTGGTGACGCGCTCGAGGATGACCTCGACGACGACGGGGACGCGGTACTCCGCCATCAGCGCCTTGGCCTTCTCGAAGGCGGCACCGAGGTCGGCGGGGTCGGTGACCCGCAGCGCCTTGCAGCCCAGGCCCTCAGCCACCTTGAGGTGGTCGACGCCGTAGCCGTTGACCTCGGGGCTGTTGACGTTGTCGAAGGACAGCTGCACGCAGTAGTCCATCTCGAACCCGCGCTGCGCCTGGCGGATCAGGCCCAGGTAGGAGTTGTTCACGACGACGTGGATGTAGGGGATGTTGAACTGCGCCCCGACGGCCAGCTCCTCGAGCAGGAACTGGAAGTCGTAGTCGCCCGACAGGGCCACGACCTGGCCGTCCGGGTCGGCGGTGGCGACGCCGAGCGCGGCCGGCAGGGTCCAGCCCAGGGGGCCGGCCTGGCCGGCGTTGATCCAGTGCCGCGGCTTGTACACGTGGAGCAGCTGGGCAGCCTGGATCTGCGACAGCCCGATCGTGGTGACGTAGCGGGTGTCTGCGCCGAAGGAGCGGTTCATCTCCTCGTAGACCCGCTGCGGCTTGATCGGGATCTCCTCGAAGTGCGTCTTGCGCTGCATCGTGGCCTTGCGGTCACGGCACTGCTCGGCCCAGTCGGCGCGGTCCGCCAGCTGGCCGGCGGCGGCACGCTCGCGGGCGACCTCGACGAGGACCTCCAGCGCGGCCTTCGCGTCCGAGACGATGCTGTAGTCGGGGGCGAAGACCCGGCCGATCTGGGTCGGCTCGATGTCGACATGCACGAAGGTGCGGTCCTTCGTGTAGGTCTCGACCGAGCCGGTGTGGCGGTTGGCCCACCGGTTGCCGATGCCCAGGACGAAGTCGCTCGCCAGCATCGTCGCGTTGCCGTAGCGGTGCGAGGTCTGCAGGCCGACCATCCCGGCGTTGAGCGGGTGGTCGTCCGGGATGGTGCCCCAACCCATCAGGGTCGGGACGACCGGGACGCCGGTGACCTCGGCCAGCTCGACGAGCAGGTCGGCGGCGTCGGCGTTGATGACGCCGCCCCCCGCGACGATGAGCGGGCGCTCCGACGCGGCCAGCATGTCCAGCGCCCGGGCCGCCTGGGCCTTCGTCGCTGCGGGCCGGCTGACCGGCAGGGGCTCGTAGGTCTCGATGTCGAAGTCGATCTCCGCCTGCTGGACGTCGATCGGCAGGTCCACCAGGACCGGGCCCGGGCGGCCCTCGCGCATCAGCTGGAAGGCCTTCTGGAAGGTGCCGGGCACCTGCGCCGGCTCCATCACGGTGACCGCCATCTTCGTCAGCGGGCGGGCGATGGAGGCGATGTCGACGGCCTGGAAGTCCTCCTTGTGCAGCTTCGAGACCGGCGCCTGGCCGGTGATGCACAGGATCGGGATCGAGTCGGCGGACGCCGAGTAGAGCCCGGTGACCATGTCGGTGCCTGCGGGGCCCGACGTGCCGATGCAGACGCCGATGTTGCCGGCCTTCGCCCGGGTGTAGCCCTCGGCCATGTGCGAGGCAGCCTCGACGTGGCGGGCGAGCACGTGCTTGAGCCCGCCGTGCTTGCGCATCGCGCTGTAGAACGGGTTGATCGCGGCGCCGGGCAGCCCGAACAGCTGCGTGGCGCCCTCCTTCTCCAGGATCAGAACGGCGGCGTCGACCGCGCGCATGCGTGCCATGTCAGTTCTCCTGTCCGCTCAGGCGCTCCACGCCGCGCAGCAGGCCGGAGTGGTCCAGCCCGCCGTCACCGTTGGCCTTCGCGCTCGCCATCAGCTGCGCGACCAGCGCACCCAGCGGCGCGACGACGCCCGCCTCGCGGGCGGCCGCGGTGACGATGCCGAGGTCCTTGTGGTGCAGCTCGATGCGGAAGCCGGGCTGGAAGGAGCGCGTCAGCATGTTCTCCTTCTTCTGGTTCAGCACCGCCGAGCCGGCCAGGCCGCCACCGAGCACCTCCAGCGCGGCCTTGGTGTCGACGCCGTACGCCTCGAGGAAGACGACGGCCTCGGCCAGCGCCTGGATGTTCGCGGCGACGATGAGCTGGTTGGCGGCCTTGACCGTCTGGCCGGCACCGCTGGGGCCGACGTGGACGACGGTCTTGCCGACCACGTCGAAGACCTCGCGTGCTGCTTCGAAGTCGTCGGCGGAGCCGCCGACCATGATCGACAGCGCCGCGTTGCGCGCGCCCGCCTCACCACCGGAGACGGGGGCGTCGAGGAGGCGGAAGCCCTTGTCCTGCGCCTGCTCGGCGAGGGCGGCGGTGACATCGGGCCGGATGCTGGAGAAGTCGATGACCAGGGTGCCGGGCGCGGCGTTCTCGAAGACACCGCCCTCACCGGCCAGCACGGCCTCGACGTCGGGCGAGTCCGGGACCATCACGCAGACGACCTCGGCGCCCTGCACGGCGTCGGCGATCGAGTCCGCGGCGCGGCCGCCCGCCTCGACGAGGGGCCGGGTCTTCTCGGGGCTGCGGTTGTAGCCCGCCACGGCGTGGCCGGCGCTGGCCAGGTGGACGGCCATCGGGCTGCCCATGATGCCGAGGCCGATGAAGGCGATGTTCGTCATGGTGTCTCTCCTCTGGGGACGGGGGTCAGTGGGTGGCGGCCGCGGCGGAGCGACGCTCGCGCGGGAGCCAGCCGAAGCTGTCGGCGGAGGTGGTGGCCGGCTTGTACTCGAGGCCGACCCAGCCGCGGTAGCCCGCGGCCTCGAGGGCCGTGAGCTGGCGCTCGAGCGGCAGGTCGCCGGTGCCGGGCTCGTTGCGGCCGGGGGCGTCGGCGATCTGGACGTGCGCGACGCGGGCCGCGTGCTGGGCGATGACGGCATCGACGTCGTCGCCGTTGACCGCGAGGTGGTAGAGGTCGGCCAGCAGGCCGATGTTGGCCTCCCCCGCCCGGTCGACCACGGCGAGCGCGTCGGCGGCGGTGAGCAGCGGGTAGCGGTCCGCGCCGCTGACCGGCTCGACGAGCACGGTGCCGCCGATGCGGGCGGCGGCGCGGGCGGCCAGGGCGAGGTTCTCGGCACCGAGCTCGTCCTGCTCCTCGGCGGCCACGCCGTCGACGCGGTTGCCGTAGAGGGCGTTGAAGGCGGTGCAGTCGAGCTGCTCGCCGATGCCGACGGTCACGTCGATGTTGTCGCGGAACTCGGCCGATCGGGCCGGCCAGGAGACCAGGCCCCGGTCGCCGCCGGGCATGTCGCCGGCGAAGAAGTTGAGGCCGACGAGCTGGACATCGGCGTCGCGCACCGCAGCGACGAAGGCGTCGACGTCCTTGTCCGCGGGCACGGCCTCGGCGAACGGCCACCAGAACTCGACGGCGTCGAAGCCGGCCGCCTTGACCGCCGCCGGCCGCTCGAGGAGGGGCAGCTCGGTGAACAGGATCGAGCAGTTCACCTCGTACCGGAGCTGGTGCGTCATTTCGAGTCCTTCCGTAATGCGGAATCAGTTTTCTGTTATTCGGAATGCTACGGACGTGACCGTGGTCACGTCAAGCCCCCGCCGCGAATCCGGCCGGAGCCGGAAACCCGCGTGGGGCAAGGAAAAACCCCGCCCCCGGCACGGGCGTACCGGCGGGGGCGGGGCGCAGGTGGGACGACGGCCGGTGGGACGGCCGGCGCCGTCAGACCACTGCGGTGGGGACCGGCTGGTCCTCGTCGCGGCACCGCGAGGTGGCCGCGACCTCCATCGCCTGGGCGATGAAGTAGTAGGCGACGAAGCCGACACCGCAGCCGATGAACCAGCTGTAGTTGCTCATCCAGTCGATCGGCGAGGAGCCGTCACCGAGCATCGCCCACAACCTCGGCACGATCACCGACCCGAGCGAGAAGAAGCCGGCGATGAGCAGGGCGTGCACGGCCGCCATGTTGGTGCCCTTCTGGTACCAGTAGGCGCCGTCCTCCTCCATGGTGAACAGCTCGTCGACCTCGATCCGCTGGCTGCGGATCATGTAGTAGTCGGAGATGAGGATGCCGAACAGCGGGCCGATCAGGGCGCCGAGGATGCCGAGGGTCCAGAAGATCGCCTCGTCGTTGTTGTACCAGTTCCAGGGCGTGAGCAGCACCGAGCCGACCGCGGCGATCATGCCGCCGGCGCGCCAGCTGATCCGCTGCGGGTCGACGTGGGAGAAGTCGAACGCGGGGCTGATGAAGTTGGCGACGATGTTGATGCCGATGGTGGCGATCACGAAGGTCGCGCCGCCCAGCACGATGGCGAAGGTGCTGTCGAGCTTCTCGACGGTCTCGATCGGGTCGGTGATCAGCTCGCCGTACAGCGGCACGGTGGCGGCCGCGGTGAGCACGGTCAGCAGCGAGAAGACGATGAAGTTGATCGGCAGGCCGAGGAAGTTGCCGCGCTTGACCGCCTTGAACGACCGGGCGTAGCGGGAGAAGTCGCCGAAGTTCAGCATCGGGCCGGAGAAGTACGACACGACGGCGGCCACGGCACCGCACATGGCCCAGACCAGGGTCCAGCCGCCGAGCTGGTGCTCGGAGAGGTTCAGGTCGATCTTGAAGTCGACCTTGAAGAGCATGTAGAGGCACATCACGAGCATCACGACGTAGACCGCCGGGCCGGCGAAGTCGACGAACCTGCGGATCATCTCCATGCCGCGCCAGAACAGCAGTGCCTGCAGGACCCAGAGGATCGCGTAGCTGATGTAGCCCAGGGCCGAGAGGCCGAGGAACTCGTGCTGGGTCAGCGGCACGGCGAAGTCGGGCCACAGCTTGAGGAAGACGATGTTCAGCGACTGCGCGGCGAGGAAGGTCTGGACGCCGTACCAGGCGACGGCGATGAGGCCGCGGATGATCGCCGGGATGTTCGCACCGAGGACGCCGAAGGACGCCCGGGAGGTGACCGGGTAGGGGACCCCGGCGATCTGGCTGGGCTTCGCGACCAGGTTGCAGAAGAACTGGACGATGACGATGCCGACGATCAGGCAGACGAACACCTGCCAGGCAGTGAGGCCGATCGCGAACAGGGCGCCCATGGTGACGTAGCCACCGACGCTGTGCACGTCCGACATCCAGAACGCGAAGATGTTGTAGGAGCTCCAGGTCTGCTTCTTGAGCGGAGCGAGGTCCTCGTTGGTGAGGCGCGGGTGGTAGTCCCGCTTGATGACACTTTCGCCGGCCGGGTGGTCGGTGGCGTCGTTGATCATGGACGGATCTCCTCGGTGGGTGGCGGTGGCAGGAGGAAGCTGGGGGGATCTGGGGCGATCTGGGGGGATCTGGGGGTTCTGGCTCAGGGCTGGAGCGGCCAGCCGGTCAGGCGCTTGGGGCGCGGGGGCGCGTACGTGCGGACCTTGCTGGTGCTCAGGCCCAGGGCGACGAGGCTCTCGGCGAGCTGGACGGCGGCGGCGACGCCGTCGACCACCGGCACACCGGTGGCGGCGTGGACCGCCTCGTCGAGGCCGGCCATGCCGCCGCAGCCCAGGCAGATGACCTCGGCCTTGTCGTCCTGGACGGCGCGCTGGGCCTCGGCGACGATCACCTTCACGGCACGCTCGGGGTCCTCCTCGAGCTCGAGGACGGACAGGCCGCTGGACCGCACGGACGCGCACCGGCGGTCGAGGCCGGCGAGCAGGAGCCGGTCCTCGATGAGCGGGACCGCGCGGTCGAGGGTGGTGACAACGGAGTAGCGGTGGCCGAGCAGCGAGGCCACGTGGCCGGCCGCCTCGGTGATGTCGACGACCGGCACCTCGAGGAGCTCCTGGAGGCCCTCGCGGCCGTGCTCGCCGAAGCCGGCCTGGACGACGGCGTCGAACGGTCCGTCGTACGCGACGACCTCGTTCATCACCGCCAGGGCGGCGAAGTAGCTCTCGAAGTTGCCCTCGCACGACTCGGCACCCACCCGGGGCGTGAGGGCGACGACCTCGGTGCCCGGTCGCGCTGCCGCCCGGGCGGAGGCCGCGATCGCGTCCGTCATCGAGGCGGTGGTGTTGACGTTGACCACGAGGATCGTCGGCATCGGGTGCCCCTCTCGGTCCCGCGGAATTGCGGAGACTTCTCGGAAAGTTTTCGTATCGTGGAAGTCTGTTTCCGAAGCGTAGAAGTGTGGTCGCGGTCACACAGATGTGTCAAGAGACCTGACGCCAGGGCGGGTCGGCGTTGTACCTTCCTCCAAGAAGGGGGGCGACGATGCTGCTCTCGGAGCTGCTGGCGACACCGGGCCTCGGGCTCCGGCTGCTGCACGCACCGCCCGGCTCGCTCGAGCGGCCGGTCGGTCGCACCATCACCATCGACCTGCTCGAGCCGGGCCGCTTCCTGACCGGCGGCGAGCTGGTGCTCACCGGCCTGGTGTGGCGGCGCACGCCGGAGGACAGCGAGACCTTCGTGACCTCGATCGCGTCCCGGGGGGCGGCCAGCCTCCTCGCCGGTGCCGCCCAGCTGGGCTCGGTCCCCGACGACCTCGTCGAGGCCTGCCGGCGCCACGAGCTCGCCCTGGTCGAGGTGCCGGTGGACGTGCCCTTCGCCGACATCACCGAGCACGTGGCCGCCGCCGGAGCCGCGGGGGTCGGCGCCCGGTTGTCCGCGAGCCTGGTGCGCCAGCGACAGCTGCTGTCCGCCGTCGCCGAGGGCCGCAGCCTCGACGAGCTCGCCGCGCGGGTGTCCGCCGAGGTCGGCCACGCCTGCCGCGTGCTGACCGCGAGCGGGCGCCACGTCGTGCCCGGACCGGGCGAGCTCGACCCGGACACCGTCGACCTGCTCACCCGCGCCTTCCTCACCGCCGACGTGGTGCCCGCGGTCGCCGAGGCCGGCGGCACGTCGTACTCCCTGCTCGCGGTCGGCTCGGGCCTCGCCGACCGGCTGACCGGGTGGGCGCTGGTCGTCGCGGGCGACCACCGTGCCTGGCCCCAGGACGTGCTCGACGCCATCCACGAGCTGGGCGCGATCGTCGCGCTCGACCGGTCCCGCCGCGAGGAGGGGCTGCGGGTGCTGCGGCCGCCGAGACGCTGGGGCAGGTCGAGGCCGGCGCGACGCCCGCGGGGATCGGCGCGCGACTGCGCCAGTCCGGGCTGGACCCGGACCGCCCGCTCGTGGTCGCGGTGGCCGAGCTCACCGGCGGCCTCCCCGAGGTGGCCGCGGTTGCGCTGGAGGACGTCGCGCAGGCCGTCGGACCGTCGGTCGTGGCGTCCTCGGCGGACGGCGGGGTCGTCGCGTTCCTGCCGGCCGGGCCCGGTCTGACCGACCAGCTGCGCCGCTCCCTGACCCGCCTCGCGCCGGGCCTCCCCCGCGGGTCGCTCTCGATCGGGTTGAGCGGCGAGAGCAGCATCGACGCCCTGGCCGGCGCGCTCGAGGAGGCCCGTTTCGCGCACCGGGTCGCCCGCTCCGGCGGCGGCGCGGTCGCCCTGGTGTCGTCGGAGGAGGTGACCTCCCACGTGCTGCTGCTCGCGACGGTCCCCGACGACGTACGACGCACCTACGCGCACCGCGTGCTGGGGCAGGTCATCGAGCACGACGAGCGCGGCAGCGGCGACCTGCTGCCGACGCTCGCGGAGTTCCTCGCCTGCTCCGGGTCGTGGACGCGCACGGCAGAGTCGCTCCACCTGCACGTCAACACCGTGCGCTACCGGATCGCGCGGGTCGAGGAGCTGACCGGGCGCGACCTGGGCACCCTCGAGGACCGGGTCGACGTGTTCCTCGCCCTCAAGTCTCTCTGACCGCACCCCCGCGCTGGAGGATCGCACAAGGCGCCCTGCGCAGATGAGGTCATCTTCGGAGGATCGGCGGGTGCCCCGAGAAACCTCACCGGGACGATCCTTGTGTGTCGTGGGTCACAGCAGAGGGCCCGCGACGACGCCCCCGAGAAAGGTGTGAGGCGATGAAGGCACTCCAGAGGTCGAACCGGTCGGAGAAGCGGGCTCGCGCAGCCGGCGTCCACCCCGTCGACGAGGTCCTCCCCGCAGGCAAGCTCGCGGTCTACGGCATGCAGCACGTGCTGGCGTTCTACGCCGGCGCGGTGATCGTGCCGATCCTGCTGGCGAACGCGATCGGGCTCAGCACCGACCAGCTGATCCACCTCATCAACGCCGACCTCTTCACGTGCGGCATCGCCTCGATCATCCAGTCGGTCGGCTTCTGGAAGGTCGGCGTCCGGCTCCCGCTGCTGCAGGGCGTCACGTTCACCGCCGTGTCGCCGATGATCGCGATCGGCCTGGCCGCCGGCGGCGGCACCGACGGCCTGCTGGTGATCTACGGCGCGGTCATCGTCGCCGGGCTCGCGACCTTCTTCATCGCCCCCTTCTTCAGCCGGCTGATCCGCTTCTTCCCGCCGGTGGTCACCGGCTCGGTGATCACGATCATCGGCCTCGCGCTGCTGCCGGTCGCCGCGGCCGACGCGACCGGCGGCGCCGGCCCGACGTCGGACCCGACCAGCGGCCGCAACCTGGCCTACGCACTGGGCACGCTGGCGCTGATCGTCGCGATCCAGCGGTTCTTCAAGGGCTTCATGGCCACGGTCGCCGTCCTCGTCGGCCTGGTCGTCGGCACGCTGGTCGCCTGGGCGCTCGGTGACGCGCACTTCGACTCCGTGAACGAGGCCGGCTGGGTCGGCGTCACCACGCCCTTCCACTTCGGCTGGCCGCAGTTCTCCTTCGCCGCGATCGTCTCGATGATCGTCGTCATGCTCATCACCGCCGTCGAGACCACCGGCGACGTGTTCGCCACCGGTGAGATCGTCGAGAAGCGCGTCGACCGCGAGGACATCGCCCGCGCGCTGCGCGCCGACGGCCTGGCCACCACCCTCGGCGGCACGCTGAACTCGTTCCCCTACACCTGCTTCGCCGAGAACGTCGGGCTGGTGCGGCTGACCCAGGTGAAGAGCCGCTGGGTCGTCGCCTCCGCCGGCGCGATCATGATCCTGCTGGGCCTGCTGCCGAAGGCCGGCGCGATCGTCGCCGGCATCCCCCACCCGGTCCTGGGCGGCGCCGCGCTCGCCATGTTCGCCACCGTCGCCGTCGTCGGCTTCCAGACGCTGACCAAGGTCGACTTCCACGACCACCGCAACGTCGTCATCGTCGCCACCAGCGTCGGGCTCGCCATGTACGTCACCGCGCAGCCCCAGGTCGCGCAGGCCGTCCCGGACTGGGCCGAGATCATCTTCGGCAGCGGCATCACCCTGGGCAGCCTGACCGCGATCCTGCTCAACATCCTCTTCCACCACGTCGGCAAGGACTTCGGCCCGGCCGTCGCCGGGATGCCGGGCGACTCGGTGCGCCTCGACCAGGTGAACCAGATGAGCCGCACCGAGTTCGTCGACACCTTCGCCGGCCTCTTCCAGGGCCCGCGGTGGATGGTCGAGCGGGCCTGGCAGCAGCGCCCCTTCGCCGACACCCACGCCCTGCGCCGCGCCTTCCAGGACGCCCTGTTCGGCGGTTCCGCCGAGGAGCAGCGCCAGCTGATCGAGTCCTACCCCGACCTGGGCTCCCGCCTCGTGGCCGACGGCATCATCGGCGAGGAGTCGCTGCGCGACCAGTCCTCCCGCGGCCTGACCCACCTGGCCGAGCCGGACCAGGAGGCGCTGACCGCGCTCACCGACGCCTACCGCGAGCGCTTCGGCTTCCCGCTGGTGATCTCGGTGCGCGACACCCCCTCGCTCGACCGGATCCTCGCCGAGGGCGCCTCCCGGCTGGGAAACTGTGAGCGGCAGGAGCACGCCGCCGCCCTGATCGAGATCGCCAAGATCGCCGGTCACCGCTTCGACGACTTCCTCCGCGAGGCCAACCCCATCCACAGCGCACGCACCCGCACCCCCTGGAGCAGCCAGCGATGAGCAGCACTCCGACCATCACCGTCAACGGCGACGAGGTGCCCCTGGCCGGCATCGCCGCCCACACCACGACGCTGGACTGGCTGCGCGAGCGCGGCCTGACCGGCGCCAAGGAGGGTTGCGCCGAGGGCGAGTGCGGCGCCTGCTCCGTCCTCGTGGCCCGACCCGGCACCGACGCCCCGACCGAGTGGACCGCGGTGAACGCGTGCCTCGTCCCGGTCGCCGCGCTCGACGGCCAGGAGCTGGTCACCAGCGAGGGGCTCGGCACCAGCAGCGACCTGCACCCGGTGCAGCAGGAGATCGCCGTCCGCGGCGGTTCGCAGTGCGGCTTCTGCACCCCCGGCTTCGTGTGCAGCCTGGCCGCGGAGTTCTACCGCCCCGGCCGCACCGGCGACGCCACGCCGGCCGGCACTGGCGATGGCACTGGCGACGGCACCGTGAACGGCACGAGCCGCGGCACCGACGTCGCGCCGTGCGACCACGAGCACGGCCCGAACGGGGTCGACCTGCACGCGCTGAGCGGGAACCTGTGCCGCTGCACCGGCTACCGCCCGATCCGCGACGCCGCCTTCGCGCTCGGCGCCCCCGAGGCCGACGACGCGTTCGCCGCGCGGCAGGCCGAGCCACCGCCAGCGCCGCGCCCGACCCGGGTCGCGGTCGACGGTGCGGAGTTCGTCCGCCCGCAGTCGCTCGCCGAGGCGCTGGACCTGCTCGTCGCGCGTCCCGACGCCCAGGTCGTCGCCGGGTCGACCGACTGGGGCGTCGAGGTCAACATCCGCGGCCGTCGTGCGCCCTACGTCGTCGCGGTGGACCGCCTGCCCGAGCTGCGCGAGCTGTCGTACGGCGACGACGTGGTCGAGATCGGCGCCGCGCTCACGCTCACCGAGATCGAGCGCCGGCTCGCCGGCCGGGTGCCGCTGCTCGCCGAGGTGTTCCCGCAGTTCGCGTCGCGGCTGATCCGCAACAGCGCGACCATCGGCGGCAACATCGGCACCGGCTCGCCGATCGGCGACACCCCGCCGGCGCTGCTGGCCCTGGACGCCGAGGTCGTGCTGGCCTCGCCGCGCGGCGAGCGGGTCGTCCCGCTCGCGGACTACTTCACCGGGTACCGCCAGAGCGTGCGCAGCGACGACGAGCTGATCAAGGCGGTCCGCCTGCCGCTGCCGCTCGCCCCGCTCGTGGGCTTCCACAAGATCGCCAAGCGCCGCTTCGACGACATCTCCAGCGTCGCGGTCGGCTACGCGCTCGAGGTCGCCGACGGCGTCGTCGCCCGCGCGCGGATCGGGCTGGGCGGCGTGGCCGCCACGCCGCTGCGGGCCGTCGCCACCGAGGACGCCCTCGTCGGCCGGCCCTGGACCGAGGAGACCGTGCGCCGCGCGGCCGCCGTGCTCGCCGGGGAGGGGACGCCGATGGACGACCACCGCGCCAGCGCGTCGTACCGCTCGGCGATGCTCGGCCAGTCGCTGCTGCGCCTGTTCCACACCCACGGACCGGCCGACGGACCGGCCCCCCTGCAGGAGGTTTCGGCATGAGCGCACTGTCCGAGCGTCCCGAGAACCCGATCGTCGGGATCCCGCTCCCCCACGAGAGCGCCGCGCTGCACGTGACCGGCGAGGCGCTCTACACCGACGACCTCGTCGTGCGCACCGCCGGTGCGCTGCACGCGTGGCCGGTCCAGGCACCGCACACGCACGCCCTGGTGACGTCGCTGCGCCCCGAGCCGGCGTACGACGTGCCCGGGGTCGTGCGGGTGCTGACGGCTGCCGACGTGCCCGGCGTCAACGACGCCGGCATCAAGCACGACGAGCCCCTCTTCCCCACCGAGGTGATGTTCCACGGCCACGCGGTGTGCTGGGTGCTCGGCGAGACGCTGGAGGCCGCCCGGCTCGGCGCGGAGGCGGTCGAGGTCGAGTACGAGCCGCTGCCGGCGCTGGTGACCGTGCAGGAGGCGATCGCCGCGGAGAGCTTCCAGGGCGCCCGCCCGCACCTGGAGCGCGGTGACGTCGACGGTGCGCTGGACGACGCGGCGCACGTGTTCGAGGGCGAGTTCGAGTTCGCCGGCCAGGAGCACTTCTACCTGGAGACCCACGCGTCGCTGGCGCTGGTCGACGAGGGCGGGCAGGTGCTGGTGCACAGCAGCACGCAGCACCCGTCGGAGACCCAGGAGATCGTCGCGCACGTGCTGGGCCTGCCCAGCCACGCGGTCACCGTGCAGTGCCTGCGGATGGGCGGGGCGTTCGGCGGCAAGGAGATGCAGCCGCACGGCTACGCCGCGATCGCCGCGCTCGGCGCCACGCTGACCGGCCGCCCGGTGCGGCTGCGCCTCAACCGCACGCAGGACATCACCATGTCCGGCAAGCGGCACGGCTTCCACAGCACGTGGCGGGTCGGCTTCGACGACGAGGGCCACGTCGTCGGGCTGGAGGCGACGCTCACCGCCGACGGCGGCTGGAGCCTCGACCTGTCCGAGCCGGTGCTCGCCCGCGCGCTGTGCCACATCGACAACGCCTACTGGGTGCCGAACGTCCGGGTGGACGGGCGGATCGCGCGCACCAACAAGACGTCGCAGACGGCGTTCCGCGGCTTCGGCGGCCCGCAGGGCATGCTGGTGATGGAGGACATCCTCGGCCGGTGTGCGCCGCGCCTGGGCATCGACCCGGTCGAGCTGCGGCGGCGCAACTTCTACAAGTCGCACCACACCACGCCGTACGGCCAGCCGGTGCGGCACGCCGACCGCCTGCAGGCCTGCTGGGACCAGGTCGCCGAGTCCGGCGAGGTCGCCCGCCGCCGCGAGGAGGTCGCGGAGTTCAACCGCCGCCACCCGCACACCAAGCGCGGGCTGGCGATGACGCCGGTGAAGTTCGGCATCTCGTTCAACCTCACCGCCTTCAACCAGGCCGGCGCGCTGGTGCACGTCTACAAGGACGGCTCGGTGCTGATCAACCACGGCGGCACCGAGATGGGCCAGGGCCTGCACACCAAGATGCTGCAGGTCGCCGCGACCACGCTGGGGGTCCCGCTGGAGCGGGTGCGGCTGGCACCGACGCGCACCGACAAGGTGCCGAACACCTCCGCCACCGCGGCCAGCTCCGGTGCCGACCTCAACGGCGCGGCGATCAAGAACGCCTGCGAGCAGATCCGCGA
>NZ_VLJQ01000071.1:34165-51997 GCF_007829375.1 Nocardioides sp. J9
CCGCCGCGTCGGGGACGATCGGCTGGGACGAGCTGGTCAACACCGCCTACCACCAGCGGGTGCAGCTCTGGGCGGCCGGCTTCTACCGCACCGAGGGCCTGCACTGGGACGCCGCGAGCATGCGCGGCGAGCCGTTCAAGTACTTCGCCTACGGCGTCGCCGCGGCCGAGGTCGAGGTCGACGGGTTCACCGGCTCCTACCGGCTGCGCCAGGTCGACATCGTCCACGACGTCGGCGACAGCCTCAGCCCGCTGATCGACATCGGCCAGATCGAAGGCGGCTTCGTGCAGGGCATGGGCTGGCTGACCCTCGAGGACCTGCGCTGGGACACCTCCGACGGCCCGGGCCGTGGCCGGCTGGCGACCCAGGCGGCGAGCACCTACAAGCTCCCCAGCTTCTCCGAGATGCCCGAGGTCTTCCGGGTCGCGCTGCTCGAGAAGGCCCACGAGGAGGGCGCCGTCTACGGCTCGAAGGCCGTCGGCGAGCCGCCGCTCATGCTGGCCTTCTCGGTGCGCGAGGCGCTGCGCGAGGCGGCTGCCGCGTTCGGCCCCGCCGGCACCAGCATCGAGCTGGGTTGCCCGGCGACGCCGGAGGCCGTGTTTTGGGCGCTCGACGGTGCCCGCGCGGCGGCGACCCCCGTGCCGCCGGACCCCGAGCCCGTCCTCGTGAGCGCGGGGTGACGTCGTGCAGTGGCTGAAGGCGGTCCAGCGGCTCCGGGAGCAGCGCGTCCCCGGCGTCCTGGTGACCCTGACGTCCGTGCGCGGCCACTCGCCGCGCGAGGCCGGCGCCAAGATGGTCGTCGCCGCCGACGCATCGTGGGACAGCGTCGGCGGCGGCAACCTCGAGGCCGTCGCCATCGAGCGCGCCCGCGCCATGCTGGCCGAGGGCAGCACCACGCCGCAGACCGTGGAGTGCTCGCTGTCCGACAAGGCGCCGTACCAGCACGGCGTGCAGTGCTGCGGCGGCGAGGTCGAGATGCTGCTCGAGCCGCTGCCCGTCGTGCCGTCCGTCGCGATCTTCGGGATGGGTCACGTCGGCCTCGAGCTCGCGCGGGTCCTGGCCCGCCACGACATCGAGCTGCACCTGGTCGACTCGCGCTCCGAGCAGCTCGAGCCCGCCCAGCTGCGGGCGCTGGACGACGCCGTCGCCAACGTGCACGTGCACCGGGTTCCGGTGCTGCCCGAGCTCGTCGTCGGCGAGCTGCCCACCGGGACGCACCTGCTGGTGATGACCCACGACCACGCCGAGGACGCCGCGTTGTGCGACGCGGCGATCCGCTCCTCCCACCTCGCGACGATCGGGCTGATCGGCTCGAGCGCGAAGTGGACCCGCTTCCGGACGAAGCTGGCCGACGAGGGCCACTCCCCCGAGGCGATCGCCCGCATCACCACGCCCATCGGGCTCCCCGACCTGCCCGGCAAGGAACCGGCCACCATCGCCGTCAGCGTCGCGGCCTGGCTGCTGCAGGTGTTCTCGCGGGAGCACGCCCCCACCGACACCCGACCCGAGGTGACCCAGTGACGATCTTCCGGGGAAGCTTCCTCGACACGCCCGCCGACCCGTTCACCGGAGGCGCCCTGCGAGCCGAGGAGGACGGCGCCGTCGTCGTCCACGACGGGGTGGTCGCCGCCCGCGGCACGTACGCCGAGCTGCGGGCGGTCCACCCCGACGACGACGTGGTCGACCTGACCGGCGGCGTCGTCCTGCCCGGCTTCGTCGACACGCACGTGCACTTCCCGCAGGTGCGCGCGATCGGCGGCCTCGGCATGCCGCTGCTCGACTGGCTCGAGCAGTGCGCTCTCCCCGAGGAGGCCCGGCTCGCCGACACCACCTACGCCGAGGGCGTCGCCACGGACTTCGTCCGCGGCCTCGTCGGCGCCGGTACGACGACCGCGCTGGTCTTCGGCAGCCACTTCGCCGGCGCCGTCGACGCGCTGTTCGCCGAGGCCGACCGCGTCGGCCTGCGCGTCACCAGCGGCCTGGTCCTCAGCGACCGCCTGCTGCGCGCCGACCTGCTGACCGACCCCGACCGCGCGGTCGCCGAGTCCGTCGCGCTCGCCTCCCGCTGGCACGGGGCCGGCCGCAGCCGCTACGCCGTGACCCCGCGCTTCTCGCTGTCCTGCACCGACGACATGCTCGCCGCCTGCGCCGAGGTGCTGGCCGCGGTGCCCGGCGCGATGCTCACCTCGCACGTCAACGAGAACCCCCGCGAGGTCGAGGGCGTGCGCGAGCTGCACGGGTGCGACTACGTGACGTCGTACGACCGGCACGGGCTGGTCGGCGCCGCCACCGTGCTCGCCCACGACGTGCACCCGACCGACCAGGAGCTCGCCCTCCTCGGCGTCCGCGGCGCCGCCGTCGCGCACTGCCCGACCAGCAACGCAGCCCTCGGCAGCGGTCTCTTCCCGCTCGCCCGCCACCGCGCCAACGGTGTGCGCGTCGCGCTCGGCTCCGACGTCGGCGCCGGCACCGGCTTCTCGCTGCTGAAGGAGGGCCTGCAGGCCTACTTCGCGCAGCAGCTGCTCGGCGACGCGGGTGTCCCGCTCAGCCCGCCGCACCTGCTCCACCTGGCCACCGCGGCCGGCGCCGACGCCCTCGGCCTCGGCGACCAGGTCGGCGACTTCTCCGTCGGCCGCCGCTTCGACGCCCAGTGGATCCGTCCCGCCCCCGGCACCCCGCTCGACGTCGGCCTCACCCACGCCGCCAGCCCCGGCGACGCCCTGGCCCGCGTCTTCGCCCTCGGCACCCCCGCCGACGTCCGCGGCGTGTGGATCGACGGCGTCCCCGTCACCCGCCCCGACGACGCCGTCGCGGAGGCAGGCTCCCCACTGCTGGTGGGCTGACGCCCTGCACCCGGGTGTGCCCGGCACAGCCCGCCCGCCAGGCCCGGAGGTTTCGAGGCTCGGCGCCGGGGCGCCTCGCACCTCAACCACCGGGGCTTGGCGCAGGCGGCGTGACGGTGGCACCTCCCGCCGAAGTCACAGGGAGATGTGCGCCGATCGGGCGGAAACTGCACGATCCGAGGCGGATTCCCTGCAGTTCGTGACCAATCGGCGGCCGCGCAGCGCGGGGTCAAGTCCCGGTGGTTGAGGTGCGACGAGCGCCAGCGAGGAGCCTCGAAACCACCGAGACCTGTGCGCGGGCGTCGTGGGGGCACCACCCACCGTGATCACACGGAGACGAGCGCCGCTTGGGCAGGAACTGCACGATCCGAGGCCGATTCCCTGCAGTTCGTGACCAATCGGCGGCCGCGCAGCGCGGCGCGGGCGCAGTCCGTGTCGGCAAGCGCGCCGCCAGCCGTCCGTCAGGGCCCCGCAGTCAAGGACGCCGCAGGCGCCGCGCAGCGGGCGAGCGAAGCGAGCTCCTTGACGGCGGGGGACGGACGGCTACGGTGCGCGGCCGCCGAGAACTCCCCCGAGGTCCGACCTCCTCTGCGTCGGAGATCGGAGACCAGCCCCGAGCATCGAGGCGCGCGGTCTACATGCCATCAGCGCACGACGCGCTTGAGCTCCTCGGCGACCTGCGGCACCCGCTCCCGGCCGACCCTGGTGGTCGGGCCGGAGACGGAGACGGCGAGGGGGAAGGGTGAGGAGAGGACGGGGACGGCGACACAGCGGGCGGCGTACTCGTCCTCCTCGTCGTCGACGGCGTAGCCGAGCCGGCGCACCGTCGCGAGGTCGGCGAGCAGGTCCTCGACGGTGCCGAGGGTGCGGTGGGTGCGCCGCGGCAGGCCGGTACGACGGACCAGCTCGGCCACGGCGTCGTCGGCCAGCTGCGCCAGCATCGCCTTCCCGACCGCCGAGCAGTGCGCCATCGTGCGGTGGTGCGGGACGGTCGAGGTGCGCATGGGGTGGGAGGACTGCACCTGCGCGACGTAGAGCACGACGTCGCCGCACAGGGTGGCGGCGCTGGCGGTCTCGCCGGTCGAGCGTTCGAGCCGCTGCAGCCAGGGCGTGAGCGCGGGGCCGACCGGGTGGAGCGCAATGCCGCCGAGCGCGACGAGGCGCGGGCCGAGGCGGTAGCGGCGGTCGGGGTCCTGGTGCAGGTAGCCGGAGGCCACCAGGGAGCGCACCATCCGGTGCGCGGTCGAGACCGGTACGCCGCAGGCGGCGGCGAGATCGCTGAGGCCGATCGGCTCGCCGGCGTCGGCGACCTGCTCGAGAAGGCCGAGCGCCCGCCCCAGTGACTGGAGCGGGCGCTGTGCGGTGTCCATGAGAACCCTTCGGCCGACCTAGGCCCTGGCGATGTCGTCGTCGAGGCGCTCGCCGAGGCTGTCGCGCCGGTCCTCCGACGCGGCGAACACCGAGGCGCCGGACTTGTTCCCGAGCGTGACCTCGTTGAACAAGACGTTGAGCACGACGGCGACCAGGGCGGTCGCGCTGATGCCGGAGTGCATGACGACACCGAGCCACTCCGGGAACGCGTCCCAGAAGGTGGGGGCGGCGATCGGGATGATGCCGACGGCGACCGCGACGGAGACGATCACCATGTTGAGGTTGTCCTGGTAGTCGACCCGCGACAGCGTGCGGATGCCGCTCGCGGCCACGGAACCGAAGAGCACGATGCCGGCACCGCCGAGGACGGGGTACGGGATCGCGGCGACCACCGCACCGATGACCGGGAGCAGGCCGAGCAGCAGGAGGACGAGGCCGCCGGTGGCGACGACGTACCGGCTCCGGACGCCGGTGAGGGCGACCAGGCCGACGTTCTGGGCGAACGCGCTGCACGGGAAGGTGCCGAACACCGGAGCGACCGTGGTGGCGGCCATGTCGGCGCGCAGGCCGGCGGCGACCCGCCTGGTGTCGACGTCGGTCTCGACGATCTCGCCGATGGCGAGGATGTCGGCCGTCGTCTCCGTCATGATCACCAGCACCACGATCGTCATCGACACGATCGCGCCGATCTCGAAGGTCGGGCTGCCGAAGTGCATGACCGGCGGCAGCGCGACCACGTCGGCGTCACCGACGGCCGAGAAGTCCGCCTTGCCGGCGATCGTCGCGATGACGGTGCCGACGACGAGGCCGCTGAGGATCGACAGCCGGGAGATCGCGCCCTGGAAGACGCGGCTGATGACCAGGATGATCAGCAGCGTGAGCCCGGCGTAGCCGATGTTGGTCATCGACCCGAAGTCCGGTGCGGACTCGTTGTTGCCCATCGCCCAACGGAACGACACCGGCATCAGCGACAGGCCGATGACCGTGATGATGGTGCCGGTGACCACGGCTGGGAACAGCCGCACCAGCTGGGCGAAGAACGACGACAGCACGAGGCCGATGAGGCCGGCGACGATGATCGCCCCGAAGACCGGGCGGAGCCCGTCCTCGCTGGCGATGGTGACCATCGTCGACACGCTGGCGAAGGAGATGCCCTGCACGATCGGCAGCCGGCTGCCGAACGGGCCGAGCCCGAGGGTCTGCAACAGCGTCGCGAGGCCCGAGACGAAGAGGCCGGCGGTGACCAGCAGCGCCAGGTCCGTCGCCGAGAGGCCCGCGGCACCCCCGACGATGAGCGGCGGCGCGATCACGCCGCCGTACATCGTCAGGATGTGCTGCGTGCCGTAGGCGAGGAGCTGGCCCGGCGGGTGCCGCTCGTCCTCCGGCCGGGTGGAGACCGGCGCGGTTGACTTCTTCCTGCGGCCGAGCATGACCGCCCCCTCAGCAGAAGCCGGGGATCGCGTGCCAGGCGTTGCCGGCATCGCGGGCCTCGTCGCGGATGACGGAGGCCTCGATCAGGCCGTAGGGCCGGTCGGCGGCGAAGAACACCTCGCCCGGGTTGTCGAGACCGAAGGGCGACAGGTCCGAGAGGAAGTGGTGCTTGTTGGGCGCGGAGAACTTGATCTCGGCGACGTCGGCGTGCTGCTCGAGGACCGAGGTGCCCATGCCGTGCAGGGTCTGCTGCAGCGCGAGGCTGTGGATCTCGGCGAACCGCTGCAGGAGCAGGGCGCGGATGGAGTCGTAGGACTTGTCCCAGTCGACGTCGGTGCCCTCGTAGCGCCAGCGGGCGACGAGCGACGTGGCGAGGATGCGGTCGTTGGTCTCCTGCAGGGTCGTGTACTCGTCCTTGAGGAAGCCGTGGAACTCCGAGCCGGTCGACTTGAGCACGACGAGGTCCTTGATGCCGGACACCACGTGTGCGACGCGGTCCTCGCCGCGGCCGTCGACGTTGACGACGGTGGTGCGCACCCCGCCGCCGGTGCGGACGAAGGAGTGGTCGTGGCCGGTGCCGTCGACCTGGATGCGGTCCCAGGCGTACTCGTCGATCTCGACGCGCGCGCCCTCGGCGGCCGGGCAGGCCTCGAGGTAGCGGTCGGCGAGCGCGAGGGCGAACTCCTCGATCGAGGCGACGCCGATCTTCTTGGCGTAGGCGAAGACCGTGTTCTTCTGCGTGTCGGTCGGCAGCACGTCCTTCTGGTCGCCCGAGGTGTGGGCGTCGTCGAAGCGGCCGCGCAGCGCGGTCGAGACGTTCAGGTCGCGGATCTGGTGGCGGGGCGTGTCACGGACGATCCGTACGACGCGGTTCTCGGCCTTGCCGTACTGGTTGGGTCCAAGGCGGATGGGCATGTCAGCTCCCTCGGTAGGTGGAGTAGGCGAACGGGCTCAGCAGGAGCGGTACGTGGTGGTGCCGCTGGTCGGTGACGGCGAAGGTGATGGTCACCTCGGGGAAGAAGCACTCCTGGCCGCTCGCCGCCGCGTAGGCGGCGGTGTCGAACCGGAGCTGGTAGGTGCCGGCGGGGACCTGGTCGGGTCCGAGCTCGGCCACCCGGCCGTCGTCGTCGGTGGTGGCCTCGGCGAGGACGGTGGTCTGGGGGTCGGCCTGGCTGGTATCGGCCTGCTCGAGGCGCGAGAGCCGGACCGGGACACCGGCGGCCGGGCGGCCCAGCGCGGTGTCGAGGACGTGGGTCGTGATGGCGCTGCGGTGGGTGCTCACGCGGAGACCTCCTCGGTGGTCAGGACCCGCTCGAGGCGCAGCAGGGCGATCTTGCGCAGCTCGTCGGCGACGACCGCCGCCTCGGCCTCGGGGTCGTTGTCGAGGCGCTGCCGGAGCGCGGCGAGGATCTCCTCGGCCGAGCGGCCGGAGGCGCAGATCAGGAAGACCCGGCCGAAGCGGTCCTCGTAAGCGCGGTTGCCCTCGGCGAGCTCGCGGGCGGTGGCGTCGTCGGTGCTGACGCCCGCCTGCTCCTTGCGCGACCAGGCCGCCTCCTTGTGCTCGCCCTCGGCGCGCTCGCCGATCCGCGGGTGCGCGGCCAGCGCCCGCTCGACGTCGGCCGCCGTGAACCGCCGGGCCGCGTCGTCGGCGGCGCGGAGCACGGCCGACTCGTCGTCGTACGGCCGGCCGGCGAGGACCGCGGCGACCCAGTCAGGGACGTCGCAGCACGCCTGGAGCGCCGGCCGGAGGTCGTCCTCCGGAGCCTGGTTGAACAGTTCGAGGTCCATGCCACCTGCCCTCTCGCAGAGCGGAAAAGTGATTCCGTATGCAAAGAGAGTGACATGTGACCCGGATCACGGTCAACAGTTTGTTGAAAAGATTTCGGGGAGTTCTGGTGCGGCGGGGAGGGGTCGCCGACCAGGCCGGGAATCACCGCTCAGGCGGCGATTCCCTGACTTGTTGACCGCTGCAAGGGCCACCACGTCGGGGAAGCGGCCACCATGTCCGGCCGCGCACGGCCGACGGCCTCAGCCCTTCTCGCGGTTCAGGTAGTTGTAGACGGTGAACCGGGTGACGCCGAGCGCCTCGGCGACGATCTCCGCGCTCTTGCGGTACTCGAACGCGCCACGCTCCTCCAGCAGCCGCACCGCGCGCTGCTTCTCCGGGCGCCCGAGCGCGCGCAGGTCGCCGCCGAGCTCGTCGGCGACCTCGGCGAGGAGGGCGTCCAGCCCCGAGACGGTACGACGAGGGGCCGGTCGCCCCTCGAGCCGGACCTGGAAGGTGACCTGGTCGGCGCCGTGGTCGAAGCCGGCGGCGACCACCGTCGCCAGGGTGCGAAGGACGGCCTCGCGCTCGCCGCGCACGGAGGTGCCGAGCGGGCCGAAGTCGCACTCGAGGCCGGCCTCGCGGGCGGCCTCGAGGGCCGCGGTGGCGTGCTCGGGCGGCTCGCCCTCGCCGCGGAACGGCTCGGTGGTGAACTCGGCTTCGAGGCGCATGGCCGCAGGCTACCCAGCCGGCCGCCACGCACCCCTCGGGCGCGTGGGCGCCGGCAGGCGACCGCGGACGGTCCCTGCCGGCGCCGAGGGGATCACGCCGGCTCGGCGACCTTCCGCTTCGCCAGCTCGGCGAGCCGGCGCTGGTCGATGCCGGCGAGCTTGTCGACCTCGTCGACGCCGACGGCCCCGCACTCGACGCCGCGCAGCACGAACGCGGCGAGGGCCGTTGCGGTGGCCGGCTCGTCGAGGTAGCTGGAGTCGCCGCCGTGCACGTAGGCGCGCAGCCGCGCGGCCGCGGTCTCCAGGCCCTCGCGGAAGAAGGAGTAGGTTGCGACGTACCGGCTCGGCAGCTGGGCGGGGTGCAGGTCCCAGCCCTGGTAGATGCCGCGCGAGAGGGAGCGGCGGACCAGGCGCAGGTGCAGGCGCCACGCGGCACGCACGGCCTCGCGGTCGCCGACTGGCAGCACGTTGGTGGAGCCGTCGGAGACGAAGACACCGGTGCCGGCGGCGGCGACCTGCATGACGTCCTTGGCGTGGTCGGCGACCGGGTGCTCCATGCTCTGGTAGGCCGCGGCGACGCCCAGGGACGCGGAGTAGTCGTAGGTCCCGTAGTGCAGTCCGGTGACCCGGCCGGCGCCGGCGGTGATCATCCGCGCAACGAGGGCGGTGCCGTCGTTGCCGAGGATGGCCTGCGGGGTCTCGACCTGGATCTCGAAGGGCACCGGCGTGGTGATGCCGTGCGCCTCCTCGAGCGCCTCCAGCGCGGTGACCATCGCGGCCACCTGCTCGACCGAGGTGACCTTCGGCAACGTGACGACGAAGCCGTCGGTGATGCGGCCGGCGGCGGCGAGCTCGCCGAGGAAGAGGTCGAGGGTGCGCAGCCCACGGTGGCGGGTGGGCGCCTCGAACGACTTGATCCGGATGCCGCGGAAAGGCGGGGCCGAGCCGTCGCGCACGGTCGCGGCGAGGGTGCGCGCGGCCTGGACGACCGCGGCGTCCTCGTCGACGTCGGGCCGGTTGCCGTAGCCGTCCTCGAAGTCGATGCGCAGGTCCTCGATCGGCTCCCGCTCGAGCTTGGCGGTCACCCGGTCGTAGACCTCGGCGGCGAGGCTGGGCCGCAGGTCGAGCGCCTCGGCGATCTCGATCGCGGACCGGCCGTGCAGCGCGAGCACGCTGCGCGCGTCCTCGGACCACTCGGTGACGAGGTCGGCGGTGTAGCGGTCGCCGGGGACGTAGACCGTGTGCACCGGCTGGCGCACCCCCCGGTCGCCCGGGTACGACGACGCGAGGGCCGCGTCCGCGTCGGCGAGCGTGCCGTCGAGGCGGGTCACGAGGTCGTCGAGGTGGCTCATGACGCCACCACGGCGTCGTACGCGGGCAGGGTGAGGAAGTCGACGTACTCGTCGGCGAGCGCGACCTCCTCGAAGATCCGGCGCGCCTCCTCGAAGCGGTGCTCGGTGCCCTCCGCGTCGGCGAGGATCTTGGCGACCTCCTCGTCGAGGACCTGGCGCACGAGGTCGGCGGTGACGACGGTGCCGTCGTCGAGCTTCGACTCGTTGCGCACCCACTGCCAGATCTGCGAGCGGGAGATCTCGGCGGTGGCGGCGTCCTCCATGAGGTTGTGGATGCCGACGGCGCCGAGGCCGCGCAGCCAGGCCTCGAGGTAGAGCAGCGCGACCTCGACGTTGTCGCGCAGGCCGGCGGCGGTGATCTCGCCGGGCGTGGAGGCGACGTCGAGCAGGTCGTCGGCGGTGACCTCGACGTCGTCGCGCTGGCGCTCGACCTGGTTGGGCCGGTCGCCGAGGACGGCGTCGAAGACCTCGCGGCACACGGGGACGAGGTCGGGGTGGGCGACCCACGAGCCGTCGAAGCCGTCGCCGGCCTCCCGCTCCTTGTCCTCGCGGACCTTGGCGAACGCGCGGGCGTTGACCTCCTCGTCCTTGCGGCTCGGGATGAAGGCCGCCATGCCGCCGATGGCCTGGGCGTTGCGCCGGTGGCAGGTCTTCACGAGCAGCTGCGCGTAGGCGCGCATGAACGGCGAGGTCATGCCGACCGACGCGCGGTCGGGGAGGACGAACTCGGGGCCGGAGTCGCGGAAGTACTTGATGATGCTGAACAGGTAGTCCCAGCGGCCGGCGTTGAGGCCGGAGACGTGGTCGCGCAGCTCGTAGAGGATCTCGTCCATCTCGAACGCGGCCGGGATGGTCTCGATCAGCACGGTGGCGCGCACGCTGCCGTGCGGGACGCCGAGCTCGGCCTGGGCGAACGTGAACACGTCGTTCCACAGCCGCGCCTCGAGGTGGCTCTCCATCTTCGGCAGGTAGAAGTACGGGCCACTGCCACGCTCGAGCAGCTCGCGGGCGTTGTGGAAGAAGTAGAGGCCGAAATCGACGAGGGCGCCGACGACCGGCGTGCCGTCGACGAGCAGGTGCTGCTCGTCGAAGTGCCAGCCGCGCGGGCGCATCACGATCGTCGCGAGCCGCTGGTCCTGCTCGAGCTCGTAGGTCTTGCCCTGTGGCGAGGTGAACGAGATCTGGCGGCGGATGGCGTCGTACAGGTTGACCTGGCCGCCGACCACGTTGGACCAGTGCGGGGTGCTGGCGTCCTCCATGTCGGCCAGCCACACGCGGGCACCGGAGTTGAGCGCGTTGATGGTCATCTTCCGGTCCGTGGGGCCGGTGATCTCGACACGCCGGTCCTGGAGGTCCGCAGGGGCCGGGGCGACGGTCCAGTCGCCGGCGCGCACGTCCGCGGTCTCGGGCAGGAAGTCGAGGCGGCCGGTGCGGGCCACCTCCTCCCGGCGGGTACGGCGGGCGGCGAGCAGCTCGTCGCGGCGGGCGCCGAAGCGCTCCTGCAGCTGCGCGACGAAGGCGAGGGCGTCCGGCGTGAGGATCTCCGCGCCTCGCTCGACCTCGCCACCGGCGATCTGAATGTCCACGGGTTCCATCTCCTTCGTTGCGGTCATCGTGCGGCCTCCCGCACCCCCGCGGCCACGGCCGGCGCGACGGCCGGGTCGAAGACCGAGGGCACGATGTAGCTGGCGTTCACCTCGTCGGGGTTCACCGCGTCGGCGATCGCCTGGGCGGCCGCGAGCATCACCTCGTCGGTGATCTCGCGGGCTCCCGCGTCCAGCATCCCCCGGAACAGGCCGGGGAAGGCAAGGACGTTGTTGATCTGGTTGGGGTAGTCGGAGCGGCCGGTCGCGACGACGGCGGCGTGCTCGCGGGCCGCCGCCGGGTCGACCTCGGGGTCGGGATTGGCAAGGGCGAACACGATGGCGTCGTCGGCCATCGTGGCGATGTCGTCGCCGTCGAGCAGGTTCGGCGCGGAGACGCCGATGAAGACGTCGGCGCCCGCGAGGGCCTCCTTGAGCGAGCCGGTGAAGCCGTCGGCGTTGGTGTTCTCGGCGATCCAGGCGCGGTCGGGGTCGAGGCCCTCCTGACCGCGGTGCACGGCACCGTTGCGGGCGCACGCGACGACGTCCTTGGCGCCCTGGGCGAGCAGGAGCTGGATGATCGCGTGACCGGCGGCGCCGACGCCGCTGACGACGATGCGGACCGCGGACATCTCCTTGCCGACCACGCGCAGGGCGTTGGTGAGCGCGGCGAGGACGACGATCGCGGTGCCGTGCTGGTCGTCGTGGAAGACGGGGATGTCGAGCTCGGCGCGCAGCCGGCGCTCGATCTCGAAGCAGCGCGGGGCGGCGATGTCCTCGAGGTTGACGCCGCCGTACGACACGGCGATCGCCTTGACGATGCTGATGATCTCCTCGGTGTCCTGGGTGTCCAGGCAGACCGGCCAGGCGTCGACGTCGGCGAACTGCTTGAACAGCGCGGCCTTGCCCTCCATCACCGGCAGGGCGGCGCCGGGGCCGATGTTGCCGAGGCCGAGGACGGCCGAGCCGTCGGTGACCACGGCGACGGTGTTGCGCTTGATCGTCAGCCGGCGCAGGTCCTCGGGGTTGTCGGCGATGGCGCGGCAGATCCGCGCGACGCCGGGGGTGTAGGCGCGGGACAGGTCGTCGCGGTGCTTGAGCGGCACCTTCGGCACGACCTCGAGCTTGCCGCCGAGGTGCATGAGGAAGGTGCGGTCGCTGACCTTGCGCACGGACACGCCGGGGACGGCCGCCAGGGCGTCGGTCACCGTGCTGCCGTGGTCGACGTCGGTGACGTCGCAGGTGAGGTCGACGACGAGGGTGTCCGCGTGCGACTCCGCCACGTCCAGGGCGGTGACCGAGCCGCCCGCGGCGGCGACCGCAGCCACGAGGCTGCCGGTGGCACCGGCAGAGGAAGGCGTCTCGACACGGACGGTGATCGCGTACCCGGGGCTCGGAGTCGCCACCGTTTTCCTCTCCGTGGATGGATACTTTCGCATTGTGGATAGTAGTCCGCGTCACACCCCGAGCGCAACCAATCCCGGACTTCCTTCATTCGACGCTAGACTTCCGTCATCCGGAAGTGGTTCCGGTGGACCGAGGAGTGCAGATGAGTGAGAACCAGGCCCCCGCGAAGGGTCGTGCCGGCGGCGTCCAGTCGATCGAGCGGGCGTTCGCCCTGCTGGAGACGATGGCCGACAACGGCGGGATGATGGGCCTGTCCCAGCTGGCCACCGCCTCCGGGCTGCCGCTGCCGACCATCCACCGGCTGGTGCGCACCCTCGTCGACCTCGGTTACCTGCGCCAGGAGCCGAACCGCCAGTATGTGCTGGGCCCCAAGCTGATCCGCCTCGGCGAGAGCTCCTCGCACATGCTCTCCACCTGGGCGCGCCCGCACCTGGCCCGCCTCGTCGACGAGCTCGGCGAGTCCTCCAACCTCGCCATGCTCGACGGCGACCAGATCGTCTACGTCGCGCAGGCGCAGTCGCGCCAGTCGATGCGGATGTTCACCGAGGTCGGTCGCCGCGTCTCCCCGCACTGCACCGCGGTCGGCAAGGCGATCCTCGCCGGCATGGAGCCCGAGCAGGTGCGCGACATCCTGCGACGCACCGACATGGTGCGCCACACCGACACCACCCTCACCGACCCTGACGCCTACCTCGAGCAGCTCGAGTGGGTCGGCCAGCACGGCTACGCCATCGACGAGGGCGAGCAGGAGGAGGGCGTGCGCTGCGTCGCGGTCGCCGTCCCCGGCTACGCCACCCGCCTGGCCATCTCCGTCTCCGGCCCGACCGGCCGGATGAACGACGAGCTCGTCGAGCGCGCGGTCCCGCTGCTCACCGACGCGGGGAAGCTGCTCGCCGCCGACCTCGGCTGACCACCCGCCGGGCGGTTTCGACGACCTCGTACACCTGCAGCAGCACGGTGGCGGCGGCCGGGCCGAGCGGCACGTAGCTGTCGGCGCTCGCGACGCGGGCGACCGGCACGTCGACGCCGGCCTCGACCAGCGCGGTCACCACGCCCTCGCCGACCCCGCCGCTGCGTCGCGTCTCGTCGACGACCAGCACGGCGTCGTACGTCGCGGCCAGCCCGGCGAGCACCTGCTCGGGCAGGGGTGAGAGCCACACCAGGTCGAGCACGGTGCAGCCGGTGCCCTCCGCCTCGAGGGTCCGTGCGGCGCTCCGGGCCATGTGGACCCCGTTGCCGAAGGTGACCAGGAGCAGGTCGGTGCCCCCTCCCCAGGTGGCGACGTCGCCGGGCGCGAAGCAGCCCGTCGGGTCGGGCGCGGCCAGCCAGGCTCCGTCACCCTCGACCAGGTCGCGGGTGTGGTAGCGGGCGATCGGCTCGACGTACACCGCCACCCGGCCCTCCTCGCGGGCCAGGCGCAGGCAGCCGCGCAGCAGGCCGGGCGCGAGGGCGGGGTGGCTCGGCACCGCCAGCACCAGGCCGGGGACGTCGCGCAGCACGGCGAGCGAGTTGTCGTTGTGGAAGTGCCCGCCGAAGCCGCGCTGGTAGGCCAACCCCGCGATCCGCACGACCATCCCGTTCTCGTACTGCCCGTCCGAGAAGAACCGCAACGACGCGGCCTCGCCGCGCAGCTGGTCCTCGGCGTTGTGGAGGTAGGCGAGGTACTGGATCTCCGGCACCGGGGTGAAGCCCGCCAGCGCGGCGCCGAGCGCGGTGCCCAGGATCGTCTGCTCGTCGAGCAGCGTGTCCAGCACCCGGGTCGGCCCGAGCTCGGCCGACAGGCCGCGGGTGACGCCGTAGACCCCGCCCTTGGCGCCGACGTCCTCCCCGAGCACGAGGACCCCCGGGTCGCGGGCCATCTCCTCGTGCAGCGTGCGGTTGATCGCCTGGGCCAGGGTGAGGCGCCCCTCCCCGTCGGCCGGTACGTCGTCGGGCCGGTGCCGCACCGGCGCCCCGGTCGGGCGGTGCGCGATCGGCGCGACCACCTCGGAGCGCGTGGCGAGCGGCGGTTCACCGACCACCTCCTCCATGACCGCGGCGACCCGCTCCCGCGTCGCCTCGTACTGCTCGAGCACCTCCTGCGGGGTCCGCAGGCCGCGCTCCACGAGGGCCCGTGCGGTGCCGAGCAGCGGGTCCAGCGCGAGGTCCGCCGCGATGGCGCGGGGCGTGCGGTAGGCGATCTCGACGTCGGACCCGGCGTGGCCCATGAACCGGACCGTACGCAGGCGCAGCGCCGCCGGAGCCTGGGTCTTCCGGACCCGGTCCAGCGCCCGGCGGACCACGTCCAGCAGCCCGACGGGGTCGTGGCCGTCGGCGGTGAAGCAGGGGACGCCGGGCAGGGAGCCGAGCACGGCCTCGACCCAGCCCCGCGGCGTACGCGTGCTGATGCCGAGGCCGTTGTCCTCGCAGACGAGCAGCACCGGGCAGGGCTTGTGCCGGTGGGCGACGTAGGCCGCGGCGTTGAGCGCGCCGGCAGCGGTGGAGTGGTTGACCGACGCGTCACCGAAGCTGGTCACCACGACCGCGTCGTCGGACCACGGCGTCGACCGCCCGAGCGCCGCGGCCAGTCCGAGCGAGAAGCCCAGCCCCACCGCTCGCGGCAGGTGCGAGGCGATCGTCGACGTCTGCGGGACGATGCCGAGGCGCGGGTGGCCGAAGACCTTGTGCCGTCCGCCCGACGCCGGGTCGTGGCGCGACGTGGTCAGGCTGCGTAGCGTCTCGCGCACCGGGTCCACCTCACCGCTGCGGGCGGCCCGCGCGGCGTAGAACCCGCCGGAGCGGTAGTGCAGCAGCGCCGGGTCGGTCAGCCGCGACAAGAGCCCGAGCGCGGCGTTCGACTCGTGCCCCGCGGACCCGATCGTGTAGTAGCCCGCACCCCGTCGCTGCAGCTCACGCGCGGCGAGGTCGAGGTGCCGGCTGACCACCTGCGCCTCGAGCAGGGCCAGCAGCTCCTCGGCGAGACCCGGCTGGTCCAAGCCGGCCGTGGCGCCCGGCCCCGGTAGTCCTGCTGGCACGGCGAGCCCGCGCACCGCGTCGAGGAAGTGCTGGTCGACAGGCTCCACCCCTCGACCTTCTCAACCCGACGGCCTGGGCGCCACCACTTCCCGCGCCTGGCTGCTCAGGAGCCGTCGATCCCGCTGCGGTAGTTCAGCAGGCCCGTCCCGACCGGAAAGCACGAAGGCCCCGCTCCGCTTCCGCGGATCAGGGCCTGCTGCGTGGAGCCGCCTGTCGGAATCGAACCGACGACCTAATCATTCCGAACAGGAGATGTAGTGAGGTCGTACAGAGGTGCAAGAGGGTGCATTCAGGCGTGGACGGTGGCGCAAACGGGCCCGTCGCGGAGCAACCAGGTGACTGCCAGCGCGTTCAAACGTGTCACAAACGTGTCAATCCGACGACGCACACCTGATAGGACCACGAGCACCTCGGCATCGGTCCGAGCGGATGCAGAGCGCAGACGAGCCGGGCTTGTTAGGGCCACACGCGCCGGGTTGCACCGGAGCGCACCCATCGATTCTCTCCGATGTGATCGCACAACGCGAGTCTCTCGCCTTAGGTATGTAGGCGGTACCGGCCGCCCCGAAGGAGCGCACCCGAGAGGCATACCGATGACTGAGAACGAGCTTCCACACACTTCCGACGCGGCGGCGGACGATCCCTTGCTGACACCTGAGGAGGTTTCGGTCATGCTCGGCGGGGTGCCGGTCGCCACGCTCAAGCGATGGCGCACGCAGCGCAGCGGACCACTCGTCCTCCACATTGGACGCCACGTCCGGTATCGACGGTCGGCAGTCGAGACCTGGCTGAGCGAGAAGGACCGGGAAGCGGCCGACTGGATGGCCTCGTAATCATGGTGCAGATCAGAATCGCACGAGGCGAACATGGCGAGATCGTCGTCAAGCAACAGCCGAACGGCATCTGGCTTGCCCGGGTTCAGGTTCGCGATATCGACGGACGTGTGCGATCCGTGCGGGTGTCGGACCGGACCAAGGGATCAGCCCTCAGGCGTCTGGAACGACGTCTTGAGAATCGGGTTGACCCTTCAATGACCGGCGTCGTCGCAGATACGACCCTTGAGGCTCTTGCCGGCATCTGGCTGCAGCACCGCAAAGACCACGGCAAGGTCCGTACGAAGGGCCCGCTGGCGCCGCAGACACTTGCGACCTACAACGCGGAGATCGAGCACGTCATCGTCCCTGCCGTTGGCCAGGTGCAGGTGAAAGAGGTGAATGTTCCCTTTCTCGATCGCCTCTTCGCGGACGTCGAGCATGGAAGGAAGCATGGCAAGTACGCAGCGCGCGAAGGCGGCCGCTCCACAAGACAACTGCGAGTAGTCCTGGGAGGCATGCTGGGCCTCGCCGTCTCCCATGGTGCCCTCGCTGCGAATCCGATGCGAGACGCGTCGAAGTCGGCGCGTGAGCCACGGGCCGAGGTTGAGTTCCTCACCGTCCAACAGGCTCTACACCTCCGGTTCAGAGTCCAGCGCCAGTCGGTTCGCGTGGAGAGCCGACGAATGCCCAACACGGACCTCGAGGAGTTTGTAGACCTGCTACTTGGTACGGGCTGTCGAGAAGGCGAAGGACTTGCGATCCGGCCGATGGACCTGTCTGGGTTCGACGGCCCCCTGCCCATCCTCCACGTGTGTGGAACTCTGGTCGAGCCCCGCAAGGGCTTTGTCGAGAAGCTCCATCGCCAAGACACCACGAAGACTCGCGAGGATCGGAGGCTCATTCTCCCTGACCGCGTCGCCAACCTTCTGCAGGAGCGGATGCATCGCGTGCCGCCGCCGCGACCAGACGCACCGATCTTCGCCACCCGCACTGGCAACTGGATCTCACCCTCAAACATGCGCACCCGGCTGCGGCGGGCAATAGAGCGCAGCGTCGCCACCGGCGATCCTCGCGATCGCGAAATCGACGGGACGACCCTCCACACCCTCCGCCGCACGGTCGGAACTCTGCTGACCCACGAGGTATCGCTCGATGCCGCCCGGGAACAGCTCGGGCACAGGGACCCCTCCATTACCTACCAGCACTACGTCGGAAAGCGCTCCGTGGCTCCAGACGTCCGCACCACGCTGGCCCAGCTGTTGGTCGCACCACCCTCGAAAACAGACGGTGACGCAGAAGAGCCGACCAGCCCCAACAGCACGAAGCCCTCCCGCGTCGCCTGACTCGGGTTGAACTGCCCAGCAGGAGGCTCTCGATCTTCTGATCCGTAGGGCTCAGATGGGGTGACCGGCGCCGACCCGGCACGCCTACGGCCGACACCTCGATGCCCCCAAAGTGGCTCTTCGCAGTTGAGGGTGTAGCCAGCGTCGCGTAGGGCTCGGCGCGTCGGTGCCCGGGG